>JBAQGR010000251.1:0-4936 GCA_049287895.1 Desulfatitalea sp. | reverse complement strand
TTTCAGGCAGGTCCTGGGGCAGGATGAATTCCGTTTGACTCATGGCCGCGGCGCGGCGCATGACATTCTCCAACTCGCGCACATTTCCCGGCCAATCATAGGTCATCAGGCATGCCAGGGCCTCCTTGGAGAGGCTTCGGCCCACCCCCTCCGTCGGATTGCCATGATTGGTAAAATGGCGGATCAACAGCGGTACATCCTCTAACCGCGCCCGCAAGGGCGGCACGGCCATGACCACCACGTTCAAGCGGTAGTATAAATCCTGCCGGAAGCGCCCCTGGGCCACCTCTTCTTCCAGATTGCGGTTGGTCGCCGCCAGGAAGCGCACATCCACGGTATAGCTGCGGCTGGCACCCACCGGCCGCACCTCTTTCTCCTGAATGGAGCGCAGCAGTTTGACCTGCATGGAGGGGGGGAGTTCACCCACTTCGTCCAGAAAAACCGTACCTCTGTCGGCGGATCGGATCAGCCCCGTGGTGTTTTCATGGGCGCCGGTAAAGGCCCCTTTGACATGACCGAACAATTCGCTGCCCATGACGGTTTCGCTGATGCTGGCGCAATCCACCGGCACAAACGGTTGAGCGCCGCGGAGGCTGTGGTGGTGAATGGCGCGCGCCACCAACTCCTTACCGGTACCGGTCTCCCCCTGGATCAGAATCGAAGCATCCGATTGGGCCACCTGCAGGATCATCTTTTTGAGATTGAGGATGGCATTGGAGGTCCCGATGAGTTGGTCAAATCCGAAACTGAACTGCACCTGTTCTTTGAGCTGACGGTTTTCTTGTTCCAGGAGCCACATCCGGTAGAACTGATCGACGCGGCTCTGCAAGCTTTCGTCTTCAAAAGGTTTTTGCAGGAAATCCACCGCCCCCAGCTTGATGGCCGCCACCGCCTCCTGCACGCCGCCATAGCCGGTGAGCATTACCACCCGGACGTGGGTCCATTTAGCGCGCATTTCGGCCAACAGCGCCATGCCGTCCATTTCCGGCATCATCAAGTCCACCAGGGCCACATCGATGGGGCTTTGCTTCAAGACCGCCAAGGCGGCCACGCCATGCTCGGCGGTATAAATATCATAAGGGAACTTGTGAAACACCCGTCGCAACGACGCCAATAAATTGGGCTCGTCATCCACAAGTAAAACTGCGAATCGACGCTCTTGCTGGATCTCCATGCGCTCGTTTCCTTCGCGTCCTTATCTCCATTTCGATGGTCCGGCACCATCCGCCGCCCCACCGGGACCAGACTGCTGTTAATATCGGACTTTAGGGGCCAATCTTGAAAAATATTCGCGGTCATGACACAAATAGGCTGTCGGCATTGGCAGGCAGACCTAATTCGAACCATTGGAAATAAAAACAAAATCAACCTAAAGCCCCATCGGGCAGACCCCAGGGAGCACACGCCATATGATCCAATCCAGTGGGAGGCTTTCAGTGATCGGTATCGCAACGCTGTGCCTGCTGCTTGCCGGCATGCTCAACGCAGCGCCCGCCTCCTCCAAGGCCGCGGAACCGCTGGAACGCCATTTGGCGCCGTTGCTCGGCTCCCGGGATGCGGTGCTGGTGGCCGCACCGGACGGCCGCGTGCTGGCGGCCATTCACGCCGACACCCCGCTGGTGCCCGCCTCCATCCTTAAAGTGTTGACCGCACTGGCGGCGATCCACCACTTGGGGGCCGATCACCGTTTTGCCACCGATTTTTTCATGAACGCCGACGGCGACCTGATCGTCAAAGGCTACGGCGACCCATTGCTTGTCTCCGAAAACCTGGCCGGTATCGCGCGCCAATTGGCCGGGACTATTCAAAAGGCGCACGGCGTGGTGCTCGACGACAGCTACTTCGCCTATCCCATAGTCATTCCGGGCCGCAGCCGCTCCATCGAACCCTATGATGCGCCCAACGGCGCCCTGTGCGTCAATTTCAATACCGTCTTTTTCAAAAGCGAAAACGGCCGCTGGGTCAGTGCCGAACCCCAGACGCCGCTCTTGCCCGCGATCCTCCCCAAAATCAAAGCCTCCGGCCTGACGTCCGGCCGCATCACCCTGGCCGCGGACCGCAACGAGAGCCTGCGTTACGCCGGCGAACTGTTCACCTTTTTTTTCAGTCAAGCCGGCATCGCTCTCGACGGCACCATCACCTTTGGTGCGGTCGATCTCCAAAAAGACCGGCTGCTCTATCGTTACCTCTCCGACCGCCGCTTGACCGACGCCGTCGCCGACCTGCTCGCCTTCTCCAACAATTTCATCGCCAACCAACTGCTCCTGGCCATGGGCGCCCACGTGCATGGGCCACCGGCCACCATGGACAAAGGGCTGGAAGTACTCCGCGGGTACTATGCGTCGGAGCTGGAATTGAAGACAGGTTTTGTCGATGAAGGTTCGGGCCTCTCCCGGCGCAACCAGGTTACGGCCCGGGCCATGCTGCGAATCCTTACGCAGTTCGCCCCCCACTACCAATTGATGCGCCAGGAAGGACGCCAGTGGTACAAGACCGGCACATTAAAGGATGTCCATACCCGGGTGGGCTTCCTGGAATCGACGGACGGCGGCAAGTACATGTTCGTGGTGATGCGCAACACACCCGGAAAAACAACCGATGGGATCATGCGCATTTTGGAACGGGAGTTGAAATAGGGAAAAGCTGCCTGACTTGCAGGTTTACCCTTATATCTACCGATTCTAATTTTTTGGCCCGATCGTCCGCAAGGTATCCAAAACCCACCAAGCCCCGGCCAACGCCCCCTTATCTCTTCGTGTGTTGTGTGCCGTACCATTGAAAGTGGCGGAAACAGGTTTTTCGCATTTTATTTTTAGTAGTTTCACCAATTGATATTGGTTAGAACATTTGGTAGGTCTGTCAACAATAAAGCATACACTCCATATGGCTTATGCCAATACATTACTTCGTTCAACTTCTTACTGAGACTGTTTAATTCACTTGGAACAGCCATTCCTGCACGCCACTACGCCATATAACATAGTGGGTCAAAATTATGGGAAAGGGGGGAATTGGTCGTTTCAACTTTAAAGGACGGAAGGTGATATAAATTAGTTTTTTTCGCGCAACCAACGTCACAACACTAAACCAATATCTAAATGAAAGTGGGGAATCCAATGAAAAGAAAATCACTTATGAAGGATTTACTGCTGGCGGTCATGTGTTTGTTGTTAACAGGATTCGTTTCCAGTTGTATACCGCCTGACCCAGACCCAGTAGGCACCGTGGTGATAGACACCACCGCTCCTCCTTGCGCGGACTGTATCGTCCGGGGCAATGCTCCCACTGCTCCCTCCTCCAGAAATGGCTCTTACAGCTACGCTGATTACCAACTACCGCGAACCGCTTATGCTGCCGGTGCCACGGTTTACTATCCGACCAATGCCACGCCGCCTTTTGCCGGCATCGTATACTGTCCGCCCCTGACGGGAACCGAGAGCATGCTGGCCGCTTGGGGACCGTTCTTTGCCTCCCATGGCATCGTATTGGTCACCATGAGCACGACGACCACCAGCGATCAGGTTGACTCCCGCGACGACCAGCAAAGAAATGCGCTCAATGCACTCAAAGCGGAGAATACCCGTTCAGGCAGCCCGCTCAACGGCAAGCTATCCACACGCTTCGGCGTAATGGGCTGGTCCATGGGCGGCGGCGCCACCTGGATTAACGCGGCTGAGGTTTCAGGCCTGAAGAGCGCCATGACGTTGGCTGGGCACAACGCCACGGCGAGTTCCGCGGCCAACGGTACGAATATCAAATGCCCGACCCTCATCATGAATGGGGCCACGGACACTACGATCCTAGGCGGCATGGGTCAGTCATCGGGAGTCTATGATGCCATGTCCGACAATATCGCCAAGATATTGTATGAAGTCAGCGGAGTGGGGCACTTCGGCTGGACCTCTCCGACCAGTGCGGGCACCGCTGTGGCCGAATTGGCCCTGGCTTTCCAGAAGACCTTCCTCGAAGGCGACGTACGCTGGGCGAAATTCATCGTTCAGGAGCCGAGCAACGCCGCGGATTGGGCAACCAACATATCGGTAAAATAAGAAATTGACTCGCTACTATAGCTGAGGAAATCCCGAAAAAGTATAGGGTATCAATGTGAACATTGATACCCTATACTTTTGGCCGCAATCCATTGAAAACTTTGGCGCGCTCCCCATCGCCGAGACTGCCCCGCTCGGCCGCGGGCCGTGCAGCATATGTCCCAGCGGCTATTTCATCCTCTTGCACAATTGGTGAGGGCGTCGTCCGTATTAAAGAAGTTTGAAAGTCGGGATTGCCAGATCCCGGATGCGACGATTCGACGATATTTTGCATTTGACCCTACGGCCGTGATATCTTATTCACGATTGTTAAACAAAATTTCGCGGCGCGCATGGATGCGTTTTTTGAAGTGTTCAACAAATACGAGGCGGTAATGGACGAAATTGTCAATCCGCATGATAAATTGTTCCGCGAAACCTGGAGCGACCTGGCCACGGCCAAAAGTTTTTTGCACCACTACCTGCCCTCGGAGGTCCTATCGCTCACGGCGCTGGATACGCTTGAAATCTGCAAGGATACGTTTGTTGAAAAGGACCTCAGGGAGTTTTTCTTCGACCTGCTTTACAAGGTGGAGCTTGCCGGCGCCGAAGGTTTCATCTACATCCTGTTCGAGCATAAAAGCTACCGGGACAGACTCACCCCGCTTCAACTTTTAGAGTATATGCTCAAAATCTGGCGGCTTTACCTAAAACAAGACAGCACCCAGCGTTTGCCGGTCATCGTCCCCCTGGTGCTCTATCATGGGCCATCCAGCCGTACCCAGACCAACACCCGGTTTTCATCCTTGCTCAATGGGCCGACCGATGCCCTGGCCGCCTATATTCCGGATTTCAGTTATGTGCTTTACGATCTGGCGCGCTTTTCCGACGAGCAGATCAAGGGCACG
>JBAQGR010000250.1:0-12274 GCA_049287895.1 Desulfatitalea sp. | reverse complement strand
AAAGGCGCTGATGTCCACAAAACCGACAACGACGGCTGGTCCGCTCTCATGTGGGCCGCCGAAAGAAACTATTTCAACATCGCGCAGTTGTTGCTCGACAGCGGCGCCCAGGTGGATCAGCCCGATCTCGAAGGCTGGACGCCCCTGATGCGGGCGGCCAAGGCAGACCATAAGGAAACAGTGCAGGTGCTGCTGCAAAAAGGCGCCGATGTCTCACGCAAAAACAAGGAAGGCAAAAGCGCCTTGGACTACGCCAAGGGTTGGGAAACCCGGCGCTTGATGGAGCATACGACAAGCAAGTAGTGCTGGAAGCAATTGCCAATTTTCTACTGTTTGTCCTCGTCTGGATTCCGTATTCCCCCATCTTCGATCTGTCCGGCGCCCGTGGCGCGGGTGTACCCCACCCGGGTCTGGGCGTTGATCTGGTAGATCTGGGATGCGGATTCCAGGTCCCTTTCATTTCCGATGCCGGCGATGGCCTGGCGGCTTTTGATGAAATCCCTGATTTCGCCCACGATAGCGTTGAGTTCCGTGTCCGCCTTGTGCATTTCGATGATGTGACGGGCGTACTCCAGGTTCTTCATCCCGCTTCCCGAGAAGCTGCATGTCCGGACGCGGCAGGCTATGAGCCAGGGTGTAAGGCTTGAACGAACCACCGTGTTTTCCGAACGGGTGCTGTCATAGATGCTGGTTCCCGTGCTGAGCTTGGACGCGGTGTAGGTTCCCTGGCAATTGAAGTACACGATCAGAGATTCGAACTGCATCTCAGCCCATAACGCCAGCGCGAAATTGGCCATGATGCTGCCGAAGGTCCAGAGAATCACGCCCATCATCATAATACCCACGCTTCCCATGATCATGGCGTTTATTTCATCACCTTTCTTGAGAGTGTCGAGACCGGCCAGGTTGTCCACGGTCCTAAAGATCCAATACGCGGATAGGACGAGGAGAAGATGACCGGAAATCGTGAGCATCGTCCTTGCGATACCGAAGCCCGTGTCCTGGGGAATCTCTTTGAACACAGGCTGGGTTTCCTGGATCATTTCGCCTTTGAAATGGCCTTTGTCATTGCTTCCTTCTTCGAAAAGCCGGGCGTCGAATTCGCGGTAGACTCTGTTGGGGACTTCCTTGTAACGCCGGTTCGCCATGACGATACTTTCGAAGTGGATGAAGATCTCCTGGGGATGGATGGATTCCTGCCAGTTGTCGCGGAGTTCGGAAACCTCGGTCTTGGGATCGATCTGGTTCATGCGTTTGAAAAGAAGAAAAAAGAATGCAGCGGCCACGAGCAGGGCGAGAACGCAGATCACCGGGATGAACAGATTGGGTTCCATTTGGAGTTTGGGAAGTTTCATCACATTGTTATGGACGTAAAGCAGTGCGAAGGGCAGAAGGATGGCGGCTGTGATGTAGAGCACCAGTTCTTTGACGCCAGTGGCGCCCGTGTTCTGCTGAAGGTCGCGATCGAGGGGTTTGCGGATGCTCAACCAGGTGTAGATCAGGTACACGGTGAGGGCCAGGGCCACCCAATCGAGAATGGGTGTTTTACTGATGGTGCTGAGGCCGGTGGTCCCTGAAAACCAGGTGAGAACAAAACAAAGGAAACCGATGATCGTCTGGGACAGGGCTTTCACCAAGCGCTGGGCCATATTCCTGTACGTGTAGGGCATGAGGATCAGCTTGGGGAAAAGGGTATGGACCATCCGGGCAAACCAGTCCTTGGGTTCGATGAACGTGAGATTTTTCCGTCCTTGCAGCATCTGCTCGATCTGCTGGGAGGAGTAGGCCACGTCGCTTTCCACTGTATGGGCTTCGCTTTTGGCCATGTTTTTCGAAAGGCTTGTGGGAACGCCACGGCCCACGAAGAAACGCATGATCTGAAATATCCCGCGACCAAGGGCCGTAAGCCCTTCGGCAAGAAGAACGACGCCCATGGCCAGGGTCAGCCACCCCTGAATCTTGTGGTTCGTTTCCACGAGGCCTTTCACCAGGAGAAGGCTGTAACTGCCTATGATACTTACAATTACACCCCGTATGGCCTGAATCAGGCCCACCTGCTTGAACGGATTCCGGATATCAAGTCCCGTCGAACCATATTCGAACGCCATGACGCCTCCTTCGTGTGTCAGGGCTGACGTCTTCGACCCTGATTGTGCCGTCCTTGTTGTCCTATGGCCGTATCTATCTTGAAAAACAATCTAATCTTCAAAAAAATTCCCCACTTTTTAGGTGCTTTTAGATATAAAGGCAACAAGGAAAGAGGATGCCAATTGAGCGTCTATCCGGTCTGGCTACGCGGTGCGCCACTACAGCAGTACCAGCAGTTGAACCTAAATGAGTGCTTCAAATCGGGCGTTGCTCCCGGCGCATATTCGCCGTACCATGAGTTCGATCGAACCATAAAAGCAAGGAAGGCCCAATGAATATCGTCTATCTCTCCCCCCATTTTCCGCCCCAGTACCATCAGTTTTGCCGGCACCTGAAAGAGGCCGGCGCCAATGTGCTGGGCATCGCCGACGCGCCCTACGACCAGCTGGCGCCGGAGGTGCGCCAGGCCCTGACCGAATACTACCGCGTGGACGACATGCACGACTACGACGCGCTCGTGCGCGCCTGCGGGTACTTCACCCACCGCTACGGCAAGCTCGACCGCCTCGATTCGTTGAACGAGTATTGGCTGGAGACCGAGGCGCGCCTGCGGGACGACTTCAATATCTTCGGCGTGCGCGGCGCCACCATCGGCTCCATCCGGCGCAAATCGCTGATGAAGGCGAAGTTCCGCGCGGCCGAAGCGGCCGTTGCCCCCGGACGGGTCGTCCACACCCTGGCCGAGGCCAAGGCCCTGATCGCCGAGACCGGCTATCCGGTGGTGGCCAAGCCCGATGCCGGCGTTGGCGCGCTCAACACCTTTCGCCTGGACAATGACAAGGATCTGGAGGCATTTTTCAGAAGCAAACCGCCGGTGGAGTACATCATAGAGGCGTTCGTCCAGGGCGGCATTTGCAGCTTCGACGGATTGACCGACCGGCAGGGTCGCCTGGTCTTTTACACGGCCCACGCCTACAGCCAGGGGATCATGGAGACGGTCAACGAAGCGCGTCACGTCAGTTACCATTCGCTGCGCGAGATCCCCGCGGCCCTGGAAGCCTTGGGCCGCCGCTGCGTGCAAAGCTTCGACGTGCGCGAACGCTTTTTCCACATGGAGTTTTTCCAGACCGGGCCGGACCGCTATGTGGCCCTGGAGGTCAATATGCGCCCGCCGGGCGGCTATACCACCGACATGTTCAACTACGCCAACGATATCGATATCTACCGGGCCTGGGCCCGGCTGCTGGTCACCGGGGATGCGGATCTGAAGTACACACGCAAATATCACTGCTGCTACGCCAGTCGCAAACGCGAGCAGCACTACCGTCACGGCCATAAGCAGATCATGGCGCGTTATGGTGACTGCATCGTTCAGGTGGCCAGCGTGCCGGGCGTCTTCAGCAGCGCTTTAGGGGATATCGGCTATATCTTCCGGTCGCCGAAGTTGGAAGTAATAGAAGAGATTACGGCGTTCATTCACGCTTTGAAATAAGGAATTGCATGCATATCGAAGAACATCGCTGGCACAGTCCGGCCCTGGGGCGCGAGATGGCCTTGAAAGTGTACGGTCACTGGGGTGATCCGTTTATCGTCTTCCCCTGTTCCCGCGGCCGCTATTACGACTACGAGGGCATGGGCATGATCAACGCCATCGCGCCCTTTATCGACAGCGGCCGCATCAAGTTGTTTTGCGTGGACAGCGTGGACAGCGAATCGTGGTACGACTACGCGGTTCCGCCGGCCCGGCGCAATGCGCGCCACGAAGCCTACGACCGCTATGTCACCGCCGAGGTGGTGCCGTTCATGCGCAACCACTGCGGCCAGCCCGAAGCGCGCGCCATGACCAACGGGTGCAGCATGGGGGCCTACCACGCCCTCAACTTTTTCTTCAAGCACCCCGATCTGTTCCAAGGCACCATCGCCCTGAGCGGTCTCTACCGTTTGGACCGGCCGGAGTTCGGGCTGGCCGGCGCCGACTTGAGCGATGTTTATTTCAATTCGCCGCTGACGCATCTGGCCAACATGGCGGACCCGTGGTATTTAGATCAATATGCCCAGCGCACGATCATCGCCTGCGCGGGCCAGGGCGCCTGGGACGCAGAGTCCCTGGCCGATACGCGCCATCTGGCGGCCATTTGCCGGCAGAAGCAGATTCCGGCCTGGATCGACATCTGGGGCCACGATGTCAACCACGACTGGCCCTGGTGGTACAAACAGATGAACTACTTTTTAGGCAGACTTTTTGATTAGCGCCCCGCTGGCGCCATAGGAGAGGAGTGGATATGAGCAAGAGCACGGATACCGAAAACATGGCCGTGTTTTGCGATTTTGAGAATGTGGCCCTGGGGGTACGCGACGCCCGTTATGACGATTTCGATATCGACAAGGTGTTGGAGCGCCTGCTGCTCAAGGGCAGCATCGTGGTCAAGAAGGCTTACTGCGACTGGGAACGCTATAAGGAATTCAAAACCGTGATGCACGGGGCGGCCTTTGAGCTCATCGAGATTCCCCATGTGCGCCAATCGGGCAAAAACTCAGCCGATATCCGCATGGTGGTCGATGCCCTGGACCTTTGCTACACCAAATCCCATGTGGATACTTTTGTGATCGTCAGCGGGGATTCCGATTTTTCGCCGCTGGTAAGCAAGTTGCGCGAAAACAACAAGAACGTCATCGGCGTGGGGGTCAAGAACTCCAGTTCCGATCTGCTCATCGCCAACTGCGACGAATTCATCTACTACGATGATCTGGTGCGCAAAAAGAAGGTGCGCAAGCGAACGCCCCGCAAGACACCCCGCCAAAACGTCAAACCAACGGCACCCGCTACTGTGACCGCAACTGCGGTCGCGCCCGAAAAAGAACCTCTGCCCGAGAAAGATCCCGAAGAGCGCGTCCAGGAAGTTCTCGATCTGGTTATGGAAACCCTGGAGGCCCTGGCCGAAGAGCGCGGGTCTGAAGAAAAAATCTGGGGGTCGATGGTCAAGCAGACCCTCAAACGCCGTCGGCCCGGCTTCAACGAATCTTATTACGGTTTCCGTTCATTCAACAAGCTGCTGGAGGAGGCCGCGGCCCGCGACCTGATGGAGCTGGAGCCGGATGAAAAATCGGGCGGATACATCATCAAGCGGTTTCATCAGGAAGATTAATTCAGGCTACCCCACATTTCTTTCCAACCTGGCAAGCCAATTGCAAAATCAAATGCAGGCCATCGAACGCGCTTATATAAAGGATGGCGCCCTGGGCCGCACGGCGGCCCACTGTTGGTAAAACATATTGAAATTACTTTTGATATGTTTATCGGCCAGGCGCCCGGCCCCTGGCAGCGCCATGGGGTGCCGCGGTTGCCGGGTGTCTGAAATATGACACCTGTTCACAATATGGCAGATCCAACAGCGTCCCAAACAGTGCCATCGATGTCGCCCCAAGCCGGTCTTGCCGGACGGAGGGGCATCGATGACCACCCCTCGGGTTCACCGGATCGACCGCAACAGTGAACCCGGCGAACCTTTACAATGGGGGATGCCTGATGAACTCACCGGCGAAGATCCTGGTCGTCGAAGATGATGCCCATGTGGCCACGGTTTTAGAGGCCCGTCTGGAGTCGTTTGGACACGATGTGTGCGATATCGCCCGCAGCGGTCCGGCCGCCATACGCGGCGCTGTTCAACACCAGC
Organism: Desulfatitalea sp.; assembly: GCA_049287895.1. GTDB lineage: Bacteria > Desulfobacterota > Desulfobacteria > Desulfobacterales > Desulfosarcinaceae > Desulfatitalea. The sequence continues at coordinate 6,512 of JBAQGR010000250.1, read as the reverse complement.
CCGACCTGGTGCTGATGGACATTTTGCTGGAAGGGGACATGAACGGCGTCGAGGCGGCCGAACTGATTCACCATCAGGTGGATGTGCCCGTTGTTTTCATCACCTGCCTGAGCGACAAGTCCGTGCTGGACCGTGCCGTCAAGGCCAATGCCTACGGATACATCCTCAAGCCTTATGACAACGCCGAACTGCGCTACACCATCGAGATCGCCCTGGTCAAATACCAAGCGGCCAAAGAGCGCGACAAGCTTATCAGCCAGCTGGAACGCGCGCTGGCGGAAGTTAAACGACTCAGCGGCTTGCTGCCGATTTGCTCTTCATGCAAAAAAATCCGTAACGAACAGGGCAACTGGCAGCAGATCGAGGAGTATATTCATATCCATTCCGAGGCGGACTTCTCCCATGGGATCTGCCCGGAGTGCGCCCTCACGCTCTATCCCGAACTGTATCGCGCTTAGCGCCCCTTGGGAAAGGCCCCTATCAAGGGCAGCGACAAAAGGGGCAGCAGAGCGATGGCCGTCAGCACCGGCTGGATGGTATACAGATCGGCCATTTTTCCCACCAGGGGCGTGACGACGCCTCCCAGGCCAAAAGCGAATCCCATCATCAAACTGGAGACCATGGAGCGTCCTTTGGGCGCCAGCTGCTGGGCCAGGGCCACTCCCAGGGGCATGGTGGCCAACACGAACATGCCGGCCAGCACGGAGCCCAGATAAACCCAGCGACCCTCCAGGTGCAGGAATAAAAGCATCATCGGCGCCATCAGGCCGTGGGTCACGAAGAATATCTTTTTGAAGCCGATGCGATCCGACAGGTGCCCGGCCGTCAGGCCGCTGATCGTACCGGACATGGTGAACAAGGTAAAGATCACGCCGGCCGACACCACCGAGTATCCTTTCTGAACATAGAGCACCGGCATGAAGGTCAGGAAGGATTGGCCTACGATGGCCCGCAACACCATTACCATCCAAATGAGCGCCACGCTTTTCCAAGCATCTCCCAGGCTCTCTTTGATGGCGCCCAGAAAGCCCAGGCTGCGCATACCTTCGGTTTGGGGCGCAGGGACGGCCACAAAGAGATAAACCGCCGCCATCAGTCCCAGGACCATCGTCAACGGTAGGGCACCCAAACCGAAACGAGAGGCATACCAGGTGATGAAGAGCGGGCCGAGGCCAAAGGCCAGGGTACCGCCGGTATTGAACACCGACATGGCAAAACCGGCTTTGTTGCCGGAATAAAGGGGCACCATGCCGGTCACTGAGGGATGGAACATGGCGGAGCCCACCGAACCGATGGCCACGGCCAGCAGCAAGGTCCAAAAACCGGTGGCGATGCCCGAGAGCGGAATGAACACCACGGCCATGACCAGTCCCACCAGGATAAACGCCCGCGTCTGGTAGCGGTCGGCCAGATAGCCCACCGATGGTTGCACGACGAAGGCCAACAGGCGGTTGATGCCGGCGATCAGGCCCACCTGAGTGAGCGAAAGGCCCAACTTTTCCACGAAGAGCGGAAAAAGCGGACTGGTGAACGAGCTGTAAAAGTCCCCGGTAAAATGGACCAGCGTGAGGGCGAACAGCACCTTGATATTGGTTTTGGTGTTGGCGGACATGACTCGGGCATTCTCGAACGTCGACAGGGACGTCGTTTTAAAAAGTCGTGTGCGGCATCCGGTGGTCGTCGGCGTGCACGCTGCGCAAGCCCGGCACTATAGGCAGTGCAGGGATAGGCGTCAACTTTTATTCTAAGGGGATGAGGGCGCTGATCCAGACGCGGGCGGCTGAATCTTGATCCAGCGGCGCAGGCACTCATAGGCCAAGCCGTCGCGCAGTTTAGCGTTATGGACCGGGATGAGCCCCACGCGCATCGATACCTTCTGGTCTTCGCCCCACGGCCACCAGGCCACGCACAGGACCAGATTGCACAAAGGGTGGGAGGTAAAAACCGCCTGGCCGGGCATGAGGCCGAATCGGTCGTTGACCCATTCGGTTACGTCAACGGGCTCGGGGGGCGCGGATGTGAAATTCCAATGGTGACGGAACTCCTTGAAAAGGGGGAAAAAAACCAAGTCGGCCTCTTCACCGCAGAGCACCACGACGGCCATGTTCCGTTTTGAATCCCACTGCCAGCCTCGGCACGACGGGATGTTCAAACAGATCTTGCGGCATATTTCCTGGAAAGGCGCTAAATCCTCCAATTTTAACTGCATGCCAGTCCTCATTGCCTTTCGTCGGGCCGACGGGGATACCGTTTCCGCAGCATTGCCCTATCTATTTTGCAATTATCGGCCGATGGCCGCGATCCCTTTAGAAATGTCAGTTTTGAATCAGCTTTGCTGGAGGATCCGCTAGAAAGTGGACCATTCGAACCCACGCGCCAACAGTTGAGTTGCGGGTGCCTGAGGTGGGTGGCACAATGGATTTTTGAAACTGCATCCCCTCATGCAAGCAAAGCAAAAGGCCCATCGGCGAACCGATGGGCCTTGTATGTTTTGGGTGTCCGCCGATAAGAGGTGTGGTCTAACCCCGGACCTCTTCCTTTACGCTCACGGCCATTTTGTAGAGAATTGTCAGCACCAGGGCGCCGATGGCGTAAACGCCGATGGTGATACCGATCTCCGGCAGGCTAGGCGCGTACTCGGTGACTTCGTGCAGCGGGTTGGGCACAAAGCCGCCCGAGATCATGCCCAGGCCCTTGTCGATCCATGTACCGGCGATGATCAGGGCGCAGGCCACGGCCAGGGTGGTTTCATTCTTGCGCGTGGAGGGATTGACGGTCAGGATGATGCCGATCACCATCAGGGACATGGAGCTCCACATCCAGGGCGCCAGGGCGTTGTGGCCGTGCAACCCCACGAACAGGTATTTGATGTGATCCATATGCTCGGGGATGTTGCTGTAGAAGGCCACGAAGATTTCGCACAGGAAGAAGAAGACGTTGATGCAGATGGCATAAGCCACCGTCAAGCCCAGGCTCTGGATCTGCTCTTTGCCCGGGTCGAACTTGGTGGTGTTGCGGATGAAGAGGCACAGCAGCACCAGCAGGGCCGGTCCGGCGGCAAAGGCCGAGCTTAAGAAGCGCGGCGCCAGAATGGCCGTGAGCCAGAAGCCGCGGCCGGGCAGGCCCGAGTAGAGAAAGGCCGTGACCGTGTGGATGCTGACGGCGAACGGGATCGAGAGGTAGATGATCGGCTTGAGCCAGCTCTGGTAGTGTACGCCGTTGCGCTCGGCCTCCAGCACGTTCCAGCCCACGATTAAATTGATTAACAGATAGCCGCCGAGCACCTGCGAGTCATAGAACAGGACGCTGTTGAAAGTGGGGTAGAGAAACACGTTGAGCCCGCGCATGGGCTGGCCAAGGTCCACCAGGATGAAGAGCATACACATGACCAGCGCGGCGATGGCCAGGAACTCACCCAGGATGGTGACCTTGCCGTAGGCCTTGTAGTCGTGCAGATAGTAGGGCAGCACCACCATCACGCCTCCGGCGGCCACGCCGACCAGGTAGGTGAAGTTGGCGATGTAAAAGCCCCAGGAGACATCCCGGCTCATGCCGGTGATGCCCAAGCCGACTTGCAGCTGCCCCAAGTAGAGCATGAAGCCCATGCCGATGACTACCAGCAGGGCCACAACCCATGTCCAATACGTTTTACTTCCTTTGATGGCTAATTCAAGCATACCCACCTCATACGATGTAATAGACGCACGGCTCGGTACCCAAGCTTTGTTTGCGTCGAATGGTGAAATTTTCTTGTAGTACTTGCCGCACTTCGGAATTGGGGTCGGACAGGTCGCCGAAGACGATGGCGCCGCCGGCGGCCTCTACGCAGGCCGGCATCTGGCCCGCGGCCAGCCGTTCCGTGCAGAAGGTGCATTTCTCCACCACACCCTTCATGCGGCGGGGATATTTCAGGTTGATCTCCTTTTCCACCAACCCCTTGAGGGGCTCGACAAAGTTGAAGCTGCGCGATCCGTAGGGGCAGGCCGCCATACAGAAGCGGCAACCGATACAGCGGTGCATGTCCATCATCACGATGCCGTCCTTGCGCTTGAAGGTGGCTTGGGTGGGGCAGGCCCGCACGCAGGGCGGATTTTCACAGTGGTTGCACAGCACCAGGTAGGGGCGATGCTCGGCCTCTGCGTTCAGGAAGCGGTTGGCCGAGTCGGGAAAGGCGTTGTGGAAATGGGTTTCCCAGATCCATTTGATCTCGTGCCGTTTCTCTTCGAAGTGGGGCACGTTGTGGGTCTTGTGGCACGCCTCGATGATCGGCTCCAGATCTTCGGGGGCCTTGAAACGCCGGGTGTCGATCACCATGGCCCACTGGCGGGCGGTCAACTCCTGGGGGCCCTTGGCATACTGCATCTGCGGCCCTTGTTCGGCAGCAGGGGCGATGGCCTTGATCGCCGGTTGAGCGCCAAGCCCCAAAGCGGCAATGCCCGCCATCTTGATAAAGCGTCTGCGACTGCTTTTCATTTCTTTTCTCCTTGGGGGTTATCGATATGGCAATCCCAGCAATAGGGTTTGACGGAAGCATAGTTGTGGCAGCGGTCACAAAACTCGACTTTGTTGCTGTGGCAGTCCATACAGGTGTTGGACAGGCTCATGCTGAAGGTTTTGCCTTCGGTGTTGGTAAAATCGCGCAGGCCGTCGCGCACCACCTTGAGCCGCCAGGCATCGAGCAGTTGCATGTGCTCGGTCCGCATGTACGCAGTGGACATGACGCACTGCTTGGCTGCCTTGGCCTTTTCCGTCAGGACCACCTCGGGCATGGGCGCCGCTTTTCCCGCTTTGATAAAAACATTGTACAAAAACGGGGAAAGAAACAGGCCCATGAAGATGATCAGACCCAATACAATCCATTTCTTATCATTCATCGGCTTCCTCCATTCCCGGCAGCGGTTCACCGCGCAGGTCCGTGGTTCGTTCGTGTTCTCCAGGCAGGACGAGGGCGTTGGCCACCAGCTCGGTCACGCCGGTGACTTCTATATCCGGCACCCAGTAGGCCATGGAGGCGGGCAGAGCCGCCCGGTCGATGGCGCAGACGCAGGCCAGCATGTTCACGCCGTACTTTTCATGGACATATTTGACCGCGTTGGCCCGGGGCAAACCGCCGGCCATGCGCTCTTCCATGTTTTCACCCGCGTTCAGACCGGAACCACTGCCGCAGCAGAAGGTATGCTCGCGGATGGTGTTGGCCGGCATATCGTAGAAGTGGTTGGCCACATTCTTGATGACATAGCGCGGTTCGTCGAACATGCCCATGCCGCGTGACGGGTTGCACGAATCGTGGAAGGTGATGATCTTGTTGTCGTTGCGCTCCGGCTTCAGGTCCAGCTTGCCGTGTTTGATCAGGTCGGCGGTAAACTCGGATAGATGCACCATCTTGGTGGAAGCCGCGTTTTCAAAACGCGTACCGGTGATGGGATTGACCGGTACTTCCAGAAAGTCGGCCGGGCCGTTCATGGTATCCATGTACTGGTTGATCACGCGCCACATGTGGCCGCACTCTCCGCCCAGGATCCATTTGACCCCCAGGCGCCGGGCCTCCAGGTACATCTTGGCATTGAGCCGCTTCATCACCTCATGGGAGGTGAACGAGCCGAAGTTGCCGCCCTCGGAAGCATAGGTGCTCCAGGTGACATCCAGGCCGTACTTCTCCTTGAGGAAGTGGAAGAGCATCAGGTAGCCCATGCAGGTGTAAGTGCCGGGATCGGCGAAGACATCGCCCGAGGGGGTGATGAAGAGGATGTCGGCGCCCTTCTTGTTGAAGTTGGGTTCCATGCGCACGCCGGTAATCTCTTCGAGGTCATCCACGAAGAATTCGAGCATGTCCTTGAAGGCGTGCGGTTGGATGCCCAGGTGGTTGCCGGTCCGGTAGCAGTTGGCCACCGGCGTGGCGATCCAGTCGATATTCAGGCCCAGCAGGTTGAGCAGCTCGCGGCCGAACATGGTGATTTCAGCGGTGTCGATGCCGTAGGGGCAATAGAGCGAACAGCGTCGGCACTCGGTGCACTGAAACAGGTAGTACCACCACTCCTTGAGCACCGCCAGGGTCATGGGGCGCGCGCCGGCATAGCGGCCCAGCAGTTTGCCCATGAGGGTGAAGTCATTGCGGTAGACCGAGCGCAGCAGTTCGGCGCGCAGCACCGGCATGTTCTTGGGATCGCCGGTGCCGATGAAAAAGTGGCACTTGTCGGCGCAGGCGCCGCAGCGCACACAGATGTCCATGAAGACTTTGATCGAGCGAAACTTCTCCAACCGCTCCTTGAAGCCTTCGTGCAGGATTTGCTGCCAATTTTCGGGCAGTTTCCAGTCCTCCTCGATCGGGTTCCAGGCCCGGGCGTTGGGCAAACTCAGATATTCGACGCTCTTGGGGTTGGAGGCGTAGCAGTACATGCCTTTGCGGATGTTGACCGGCACATCCATCCACTGGGTGGCGGGCGGACGGTAATCTATTTTGTCCATCAGCTGCGAGGGTTTGGGTGTTTCATCGGCTGCCATGGTCGTTTACT
>JBAQGR010000249.1:0-1724 GCA_049287895.1 Desulfatitalea sp. | reverse complement strand
GCATACGGAAGCGCCGAGTTCCCGTCGCCTGCCAGCCGACCCAACACCGAATCCGACCGGCGCCGACGTTGTCTCGTCACGGCCGACGAGGTTCAGAGAGCCGGGACCGCCTGCTGCATCGCCTCCACCCGGCCACCGCACAGTGCGCGGCCTGCGCAGGCCTGTGCCCCTGTCCGCACGCCAACGCCGCCGCGTCGGTTTGGCCCAGGCTGGCCATTGGGATCAACCAACGCCCAGCCCTACACCGCAGACCTGACCAGCCTGGCCACGGCATCCCTGGCGAGCACTGTCCCGTGCCCTGCAGCGACGCGGGAGACCGACCCCCCTGAGAGAGTGTCGCGTAAGTGATGGTGAACGGAGTGTGACTGCGGTCCGGTGGATGTCGGATTCCCGACCGGCAGGGACCGCACCGACGCTCCCGTCGCGTAACGATGTCCGTAACGAAATTCCTGGACGGCGGTACCGCAGCCACGGACTCCTTCCCTGTCTGCGGGGGCCCGTTCGCTGCGATTCGACGCCAGGGGTGGGCCGGTGGTGGTGTCCCGGGCTCAGCAGGCGGGCCCGGCGCGTCGACCTCGGCGAACTTGCACCCACCGCGGTCGGTCGGTCGCCGTCAGTGACCTCAGCGGCTGTCAGTGCACAGGTGACTCGCGTCCTTGACCCGGCACGGACCCGCCCGCCCGGTGGCACGCCGACCAGGAGCCGGCTCCGGTGCCCCCGCAGGTCGCGTTCTCTTTTCGTGGATCAGGTGATCCGCTGTCTATCGGACCCTGGTGTGGGGTCAGGTCGGTTCTGGTCCGGTGAGGGTCCGCCCGTTCCGCCGGCGGGTTCCACCCGCGAGTCTGTTGCCCATGACGTCGATCGTGGCGAGGTCGGTCATGGCCTCGCAGGTCTGGGTGAGTCGTTCGTCGTCCCTGGCGCAGCGCCGGTGTGCGGTTGTCCCAGGCGTTGGTGCGTTTCATCACCCATCGCCAGGGGATGACTGCGAGGCCTTTGACGTCGTCGCTGCGTTTGACGACTTCCAGGTCGATCTGAAGTTCCTGGGCGGCCCAACCGATGATGGCGGGGTCGACCGGGTTGGCGTAGCCGGCGTCGATCCAGCCCTTGGTCAGGTTGCGGTGGCGGGCCTTGGCCTGGGCCGGCACGCCGCGTCCGGCGGCCCGGTCGCTGTCGGTGGCCGAGGTAACCGTTCTGGCGCAAGGGAATCCGATGGTATCTACGACCAGGTGCCGTTTGCGGCCACGGCAGTGATTGAACTTGTCGAACCCGACCTGCTCGCCGCCGTGAGCCGATTACGCCGATGGGGAATCCATCGAACAGGCAGTCGGCTCGGCGCTGCGGCCCTCGGTCGTGCGCACGACCCGGTGCAACTCGTCGTGAACGGCCCGCCAGGTGCCGTCCTTGCTCAAGGTCCGAAACCAGCGGTAGGCGACCCACCCGTCGTACTCCATCGGTCGGCCGCTCTTCAGCTTCGGGCGGGAGGCCAGGAGCGGTTCGATGACGGCGAACGCGGCGTCGGGCAGGTCAGCGTCGTCGGTCGTCCCTGCCGTACTGGTCGCATTTGTGTTCACGACTCTTCGGCTAGGCGGGGGCGACCTTCAGGTCACGTAGGCGCGCCGCTCGCACCTCGAAACCCAGTCCTGGCCGCAGCCGTTCCACACGCGATCATCACCGCGTGTGACGAACCACTTATGCAGCACTCCCTGAGGGAGTGCTGCGTAAGT
>JBAQGR010000248.1:0-3050 GCA_049287895.1 Desulfatitalea sp. | reverse complement strand
CCCATGATGTGCTGGAACTTGTCGGTGCCTGTTTCGGCCATTTTCTGGGTAAAGGAGGTGAGCATCAGTATCGGGACCTCCCGGTAGCGGTCCTGGTTGCGCAGCTTGTAGGCCAGGTCGAAGCCCTCGGTGTCGGTGGCCATCATCACGTCCAGGATGATCAGGTCCGGCACTTGCTCTTCGATTTTCCGGTACCCCTCCTTGCCGTTGTGCGCCGTGCGCACTTGGTATTGCTTGCTTTCCAGAACAATGCGCATGGAGTTCACCAGGTCGCGGTCATCGTCGATGATCAGGATGTCGTTTGCCTTATCCATGGTTTCGTCCTTTTTCACAATAGTTTTGTTTATTCAAGGCGATGCCGTGGATGTACAACCAGTCCACGATTTGCGCGGCCGCCCGTTCGGCGTCGCGGCGGGCCTCGAGGCTCAATTCTTCTCCCAGGTCGAAATTGCGGCCCTGCACCGCAACCACCCATGCGGTGGGACTGCGCTGGTAGAGCAACTGTAGCAACCCCAGGAACACCCTCGGGGTCAAATCGTGCGAGCCCATGGCCCATCCATTCAGTTCCGGTTCGACGGCGGACCATTGCAGCCCGTTTTTGATCTCTTCCAGGCAGGCGTCCACAAAGATCAGGTGGTCGGCGGCCTGGACCTCCTCGAGCAGGGCCAAGTCGAGTTGGGGCAAGGCACACAGGCCCACGTTGGGCATCTGCTGGATATGCCGGTCCAGTTGGCCGGCCACATACGGGCCGATGCCGTCGTCGCCGCGCTGGGGGTTGCCGAAGGCGATGACCCAACACGAGGGTGCACCGGTGCGGGTAGCGAGCATTTCCTATCTCCTTTGTAGTTCCGCAATGGTTCTTTTGTTGTGGTTCAGCACCTGGATCGTCATCTGCATCTGTCCCAGGGCATGGGTGGCGCACGAGAGGCAGGGGTCGTAACAGCGGATCGCCCCTTCCACGCGATTGAGCATGCCTTCGCGGATGTCGCCGCGGTGGATATACTCCTGGGCCACCAGGGTAACCGCGCGGTTCATGCCGATATTGTTGTGACCGGTGGCCACGATGAGGTTGACATCGCGGATGGTGCCGTGGCGGTCCACCTCGTAGTGGTGAATCAGAGTGCCGCGCGGTGCTTCGATAATGCCGACCCCCGACGTGTGCACCGGCGCGGCCGTGGTCCGCACCTGTTTGCCCACGATGCGCTCGTCCATCAACAGGGCCTGGGCCTTTTCCAGGGCGTAGAGCAGTTCGATCATGCGCGCATAGTGGTAGAGCAGCGAGGCGCCCTTGATGCCGCCTTCGGTCGTCTTCCGGAACTGCCGCAGCTCGGTGTCCGCCTTGGGCGTGCCCATGGCGTCCGCGGCATTGAGGCGCGCCAGGGGGCCGACGCGGTAGCCGCCGTCCGGGTAGCCTTGGGGCTTGAAGAAGGGGAACTTCATGTAGCTCCACGGCTCCACGTGCTCGCCGATAAAGTTCAGATAGGCATCGGGCGCGAACTGGGCCAGGGTGGCGCCGGCATGGTCTTTGATGCGCACCTGGCCGTCGTAGAACTGGAGGCGGCCCTGGTCGTCCACCAAAGAAGCATAATGGGACGGAAAATTGGCGAAGACTTTCACCTCGGCCATGTGCTCGCCGGCCCAGCCTTTGATGATCTCCAGCGCGGTCTGGGCCGTGGCGAAGGCCTCCTCGAAACCGGCGAGCAGTTGGATGCGGGCGGCCTCGGGCAGGGCATGGGTCACCCCGCCGGGCACGGCAAAGACCGGATGGATCTTTTTGCCGGCCAGCGCGCTGATGATCTCCTGCCCGAATTTGCGCAGGCGGATGCCCCGTTTGGCCAGTTCGGGGGCCGCGGCGATGACGCCGACCACGTTGCGCTGAGCCGGGTCCGAATCCCAACCGAGCAGCAGATCCGGGCTGGCCAGATGGAAGAAGTGCAACGCGTGGGATTGGATGTACTGCCCCATGTGGAGCAACTCCCGGAGCATGGCGGCGGTTTCGGGAATCCGGGCGCCGCAAATGGCATCGCACGCCTTGGCCGAGGCCAATTGGTGACTCACCGGGCAGATGCCGCAGATCCGTTGGGTGATGATGGGCATCTCTTCGAACGGCCGACCCTGGCAGAAATGCTCATAGCCCCTGAATTGGGTGATGTGGAAGAAGGCCTCATCCACTTCGCCTTGCGGGTCCAGGTGGATGGTGACCTTTCCATGCCCTTCCAACCGGCTGATGGGATTGATCGTGATTTGGGTGGCAGTCGTCATGCTGGCGTCTCCTCAATCGAAGTGGATCAGTTCGCGCGGCAGGACCGGAATTCTTCCGCGCAGGATTTCGGTCAACCCATAGGCGATGGCTTCGGGCGAAGGCGGGCATCCGGGGATATAGCAATCCACCGGGATGACGGCATTCACCGCAAGTACTTTGGGCAGCAGCCTGGGCAGCTCGGGGTGGATCGGGATGACGCCGTCGATCGTGCCGGCCGTTTCGGTATAGCCATAGCGCAGAAGATCCGTTACGGGCGTCTGATTGCGCAATGTGTTGATACCGCCGAAGACGGCGCAATCACCCCACGCCATGATGATTTTGGATTTGGCGCGCATGTGCGTGACGATCTCCAACTGTTCTTCATTGCCCACGCCGCCTTCGATGATGCCAAGATCCAGATCCGGGAAGCGGTAATCCTTGAAGTCGGTGATCGGCGATACGGTCAGCTCGATTTGGGAGAGTACGCCGAGCAGGGCTTCGTCCAGATCCAGGAACGACATATGGCAACCGGCGCATCCTTCACACCACACGCTGGCCACTTTGGGTTTTCCCATGGTTTCCTCCAGTTTGCGATCGTTTGAGCCGTCTGAGCCGTCCGAACGCATTAGTCCACCGCCAGCAATTGCTCGGCCTTGGTCCGGATATCCTGCCAGCTCCGGGCAGCTCCCGGCGCGTCGATGCCTTGGGCCATATTCTGCAAAATCTCCCAGGTCGGTTTGACCCCCTTGGGTGGATCGAGCACTTTGGGCTTGAAGAAGATCTGGGCGCCGTCCATGCGGGTGTAGGT
>JBAQGR010000247.1:0-3885 GCA_049287895.1 Desulfatitalea sp. | reverse complement strand
GGAAGCGAGCGTTTCCAGAAAGTGGTGGACGGCACCCGCCTGCTGGCTGCCCGGGCCGTGGCCGAGAAGCAGCAGCAGGACGTGCTCCAGGGCCTTGATCGCTCCTCGCGCGAGCGTTACCAGCAGTTGTCACAACAGTGCATGGCGGTGATCGGCAATGCCCGGCTGAGCGGTTCGGCGGCCGACGACCTGCGCACACACGGACTCAGTCAGTTGCTGGGAACTTTTCTCCAGCTCCTGAGTTCACGGTTGCGCAACAAGGGCATCCTCGCGCAGGTATCCGAGAAGGACCTTAAGGATGAAATTGCGCATGTCGGCGAACGGATCGCCCATGCGCCGCCGAACACTCCCCTTCAGCGCTCGCTTCAGGGCACGCTGGACATTGCCAACATGCGCCTCGACAACCTCACCCGAGCCACGGAGAGCCTGACGGTGGTGGAGGCCGAACTCGACCGCATCGAGAAGCAGTTCGCCCTGCTGGTGGAGGAAGCATCGATCAGCAGCGACCCAACCATGCTCACCGCAAAACTCGATGGCGTGATGCAATCGCTTCAGGACACCTCGCGTTGGCTCCAGGAGAATCGCGAACTCCTGGGCACCGTGGACGAATCGACGGCGGATGTTGCCGTCATGCCGGTTCGCGGCCAGGTCAAGGAGTAAAGGAGACCCCATGTCCAAAGTCATGATCCATCCAGCCACTTATGAGAATGTCCGCCCCGCCGTGGAGCGGGCCTTCGAACTCTTTCCCTTGGATCTGAAGGGCAAAAAAGTACTCCTCAAGCCCAACCTGCTCAGGGGGTCGCGGGCCGAAGAGGGGGTCGTGACCCATCCGGCCGTGCTGCGCGCCGTGGTGGAGAAAGTCGAAACCATGGGGCCGGCCGCCATCGTGGTGGGCGATAACCCGGGGCTCTTTGGCTATGGCGCCAACGAAGAGTGCTTTAAGCAGACCGGATTGATGGAGGCGGCCAAGGGATACTACCGGAACATCGGCAACGATGCGCGCACGCTGGCCTTCAACCCGGACTTTCTACCCAAGGTCAGCATCTCCCAGGCCGTGCTCGATGCCGATGTGGTCATCAGCCTGCCCAAATTCAAAACCCATGGGTTGACGGTCATCACCGGCGCCATCAAGAACAGCTACGGCATGCTGCCCGGCGCCCAGAAGGCCAAGCTGCACAAGGCCACCGGCAGCCCCCAGCGCTTCCAGGAAGCGGTGGTCGAAGTATTCCGTCTGCGCGTGCCCGACCTGTTCATCATGGACGCCGTGGTGGGCATGGAGGGCAACGGGCCGGCCTCGCCCGATCTGCGCGACATCGGCGTCATCATGGCCGCCGACAACGCGGTGGCCATGGATGCGGTCATGGCCCATATGATGGGATGCCCACCGGAGCGCCTGCCGTTTCTGCAAAAGGCCAAGGCCCTGGGTTTGGGGGATTACGACCTGGCCACGATCGAAATCGACGGCGAATTGAAGCCGGTGCCCGATTTCAAGCTGCCCTCCCTGGCCGGCGAAGCCATCGCCGGAAATGCCACCATCCAGGCCTTTCTGCACAGCAAAACAGTGCTGCGCCCCAAGGCCGATCCCCAGCTGTGCACGGCCTGCGGCACCTGCGTGGCCCAGTGCCCGGTCGAGGCCTTGTCCATCCCCGAAGAGTTGCCCCAAGTGGACGTTGACAAGTGCATCGTCTGCTTCTGCTGCCAGGAGATCTGCCCGGAAAAAGCGATTACGTTGCAATGATTGGCTTCAGCCCCGGACCGCGGGCCTGCCCGCAATTTTTCCCGCAATCTTGCGCCACAGCACCCGCGCCTCCTCGATGTCGAAGGCCCAGGTGGCGGCGACCATGAGCAGTAAAAAGAGCACGCTTTGCACCCCGATCAGCGCGATGCTTCCGGGCAGCGATTCACTCCCGAGCCACCGCGCCAGCCACCGCTGGGTGAACATAAGCAGTCCGGCCACCGGCAGGGCAATCAGCAGGCACTTGAGGTAAAAAAAATAGACTCCGCGGCTGCCCGCATTGTGGCTGCGCCGGTTCCAGACGGTATAGAGCACTGCCACCTGGGCCAGGGCCGAGGCGGAGATCGCCAGGCCGATGCCCAGGACCCCCAAAGCTTTGAGCCCGATCCAGTAAAGCGGTAGGCTCAGCGCCACGGCCAGCGATCCGTAGAGGGTCGGCAACAACGTATTTTGCAACGCATAAAACCCACGATTGACCACGGTCTGGGCGGAAAACGCCACCGCGCCGGCCGCCATGCCCGCCAGGGCCAAGGCCGTGGCACGCGTATCGGCGGCGGTAAAATCCCACCGTTGGAACAGCACGCGCACGATCTCATGGCGCACCACGAACACCAGCAGCGAGACGGGGATCACCAGGGCCAGATAGCGCAAGGTGTTGTTGAACAGTCGGTTCATCTCGTCCAGGCGATTTTCCGAGGCCAGGCGGGCCAGAAAGGGATAAGCCGCGACCCCCACCCCCTGACCGAAAAAGCCCACCAGCATCAGAATGATGCGCCAGGCAAAATCGATATGGGTGATGGCGCCGGCCGGCAGATAGCTTCCGAAAAATTTGGAGAAGATCTCGGTGGAGAAGGTCATGGTCAGGCCGAACATCAGCGGCAGGGTCAGCAGAAGATAATGCCGCACATCGGGATGGCGCCAATCGAAGGCGGGATGAAAGCGCATCCCTTGCCTACGGGCGCCGATGACCTGAATCACCAAATGGCCGATGAACGCGCCCGCCAAGGCTCCCCAGGCGAACCCCTCCACACCGATCGATGCGGCCAGGGCCACGCCGCCCACGATGATGCCCAGGTTATAAATCAGCGGCGCCAGGGCCGGCAGCAGGAATTGCTCCCGGGCATACTGCGTGGCCATCAATATCCCACCGACGAAAAAGAAGAGCTGGGCCGGCAGCAAAATGCGCGTCATGCGCACGGCCATGGCCTGGAAGAGCGGGTCCTGTCGGCCGTGGGCGAGCAGGGACATCAACTGGGGGGCCATGACGACAGCAATTATAATCAGAACGGAGAGCAAGAGGCCGAAGAGGGTCAGGATGATTGAAAAGATACGCCAACCGCCGGCCTCATCCTTCGCAGCCATATAGCGGGAAAAGATAGGAATGAAAGTGATGGAGAAAAAGCCGCTGGCCGTGATGTGGTTCAGGATCTCCGGCAGCACGAAAGCGGTCTTGTAGGCGTCCACCTCGGTGCCGGCGCCGCACACGGCCGCCAGGATCGACTCGCGCAACACGCCGAGCACCCGGCTCAGGAAGATGGAGGCCATCATGATCGCCGCGGCCACTCCGACTTTTCGATAGACGCTGCTGCCCATGGATATCACTGTCGCTAAGGGTTGATGCAGACGCCATGTTGCCTGAAGTCAAGTGGTTAGGCAAGGAGAATGTCAGCGGCGGTCTTTCCAGGAATTTTTGGAGTAGTTATGCAACCCTGCCTGAAAATTTTTCGTGCGCTTCGTGCTTTTCTTGGATAAAAGGTCTGCATGCAAACCAAATTCGAAATTCAGGGCGAATACATTGAACTGAGCAAACTGCTCAAGGCGGCCGGCCTCTGCTCCACCGGCGGCACGGCCAAGATCGCCATCTCCGAAGGCCTCGTGGCGGTTGACGGCCAGGTGGAGCGACGCAGGCAATGCAAAATCAGAAAGGGCCAGGTGGTCACCCTGGCTGGCCACACCATTAAAGTGGCCTGAAGAGCGGTCCACTTCCCTATTCACAAGGCATGGCAATGAACACAAAGGCAGAATTTGAAGAGATCTCGCCGAATTTCAGAAAAGCACTGATCCAGAAGGCGCATACCTTCCATCAATTCTGGGCCCTGCTGGGCATGGAGTTGGTGGACATTAAAAAAGGATGGGCCATCGTCCAACTG
>JBAQGR010000246.1:0-5797 GCA_049287895.1 Desulfatitalea sp. | reverse complement strand
CCTGAGGCCATCACCAAACGGCTTAAAATTGTCAATCAATTGAGACGAACATGTCTTTCACTTGCCAATTCAAGTGAGGGAAAACGAATACAAAAAAAATATTCAGCCAACAAGTTGGTTCAGCGGACCGCAAGAGCGCTCGGCCGCTGACCAATAACGTTCTGCGAAAGCCGGAAGAATGATTGCGGCTGGCTGTCGTGGCTATCACAAAATTTCAATTGGACCCAAAGTTGCATCGCACTTTCAAACGATGACATGGATAAGGTATGGGAAAAAGTCGAAGCCGGAACGCCCATAGAAATTAAACCATGAGGGTTAGGGCTGCAAAGAATATAGTATTTACTTTGGAGACGATAATGGATGTTTTTAATAGAACAAATTCCAAAAATACCGGTCAGCTCCCTATACTTACATCATGGATGTTGATAAGCTCACAGAATACCAAATCGAAAAATCTGTCGGTCCAAATCTCCGAGGTTCCCGTAGGTTCGGAGCAGCCAATTCATAATCATGAGCCCGAACAGTGCTATTACATAATTAATGGGAAGGGTCTTATGATTATTGAGGATGAATCCAGAGAGGTAAAGAGCGGCGATGCCATTTTTATCCCCTCAAATGTAAAACATGGTATCAAGAATACGGGAAATGACACATTGGAATACCTTACAGCAAACGCGCCCGTATTCAACGAGCAGTATGAAAGTGCACTTTGGCCCTCAGGACCATTCAAGTAAAATATCGGCACTACCCTAACTAGTGTCCATCCAGGGATGAGATATTTTTGTCGAGTTCAAGGCGGACGAAAATTTTAACCGCAGGAATATATGGACATATTTCGAGGATTAAAATTTTCGCGCAACGCAGAAATCGGCAAAAATAGCCATTCCTGGATGGGCACTAACTAACAGTTCCCGTTCAATAGAGCAGTCGATAGTAAAGCAGCCCCAACCACTCGTGCAGCGCCACCGCTGTGGCCGCCAGGGCGTCGGCATCGGGCAAGAGATGATACCAGTGATGCTCGCGGCCCGGCCAGGTGGTCAGGGCGCATGGGAAAGGAGTGGTGTGGAGCCCGACGCGATCAAAGCAAAAGATCGCCCGCTTGAGGTGGTATCCGGACGTGACCAGCAAGGGCCGCCGGAAGCCATGTTGGTCGCAGAGTCGTTTGCTGAACAGGGCATTTTCGTAAGTGTCGCGGCTTTGATCTTCGACAATGACCTGCTGCGCCGGAATGCCCAAATCGATTAAGAAGCGTTGGGTCATGCCCGCGATGGAAGCACGGGTAGGATGCACCCGGCCGCCCGATACGATGATCGGGACCCCCAGTCGGCGCTGCAAGCGTGCGGCCGTGACCATCCGTTCCATGGTGCCGGGGCCGGGCGCGCCGCTGCCCGAAAGATCGGGTGATTGATCCAAGGCCGCACCCCCCAGCATGATGATGACATCCGCCCCCTGATCGTCGGGAATAGTAAGGCCCGCCTCCAGCCGGCCCATCATCCAATCGGCCGTGCTGCCCATGGAGCATATCCAGAGCAAGGCGGCCGTGGTCAGGCCAATCCAGGCGGCCAGGCGATTTCTGCGATGCAGGGCCCACAGACCCCATCCCGACAAAGCCAGGATGAACACCCCCGGCGGCAGTAAAAAGGGCGCCACCATCTTTTTGAAAAGGAACATGTCGCTTTTCTCCCCTCTTACAGGCTCATAAGGCAACCCGCATGGCCGCTGCAACTGTTTTTAGTTGACTCCTGATTCATTATTGATAATGTGGCAACCGACAATTTTGTCTGGGCTTACGTTCAAAATACCCAAGCCTCCCCTCCCCCCCAATAAGAAGGAAGGATATGGAAATGAGACGTTATCGTAGCATGCAAAAGACAGTGGCTGTTTTGATGGTTGTGGCATTCAGTTTCCTTTCTCTAGTGGTGGCGCCGGTTCAGGCCGCCATGGTGGGCACGGCCGATATTCTCCAGGCCCACAGCAACGATCTGGCCCGCCAGAAGGTCAAGTCGTTTATGGAACGCCAGGATGTGGTGCAGCAGATCCAGGCATGGGGCGTGAACCCGGACGAGGCCCAGGCCCGGGTCGATACCATGACCGATGCGGAGATCTCCTTGCTGGCCTCCAAGATCGATCAGCTTCCGGCCGGCGGCAATGCCCTTGGGTTCATCCTGGCCGTGGCCGTTATTGTTTTTGTGGTCTTGATCATCACCGACGTAATGGGAGTCACCGACGTTTTCACCTTTATCAATAAACGGTAGTACCGGCCCCCGATGCGGAACCCGCGCCACCTGGCCGCGGGTTCCGTTCTTGTTAGGGGCGCTTCTGCTTCTGGCGGGCTGCGCGTTCACCGGGTATCCCGTGAAAGGCTCTTTCCCTGACCATGTACCTCCGCGGGTCCATCTGACCGAAATCCCCTTTTACGCCCAATCCGCCCTGCAGTGCGGCCCGGCCGCTTTGGCCATGGTGCTCCAATCCAGCGGTGTGGATATACGACCGGACGATCTGGCGCCGCAGGTGTACACCCCCGACCGCAAAGGCAGCTTGCAGCCGGAATTGATCTCCGCGGCCCGCCGTCACCGCCGTTTGGCCTATCCCATTCAAGGTTTACAATGTCTGCTCGCAGCAGTGGCCGCCGGACGCCCGGTCGTCGTGCTGCAAAACCTGGGGTTGAGCTGGTTGCCGCGCTGGCACTATGCCGTGGTGGTGGGCTATGACCTCGCCCAATCCCAGGTGATTCTCCATACCGGCATACACGCCGACCGAACGGTGGGCCTGGCCACCTTCGATCACACCTGGCAACGGGCCGATCGATGGGGTTTGCTGGTCATGCCGGCCGGCGAGATGCCGGTCTGCGCCGAAGAGCCCCTCTACCTGCAGGCGGCCCTGGGATTGCAGCAGGCCGGATACGCCCAAGAGGCAGCACGGGCCTTTGAGGCTGCCGTTGGGCAGTGGCCCGCCAGCACGCCGGCCCTGATGGCCTGGGGCAATGCCCTCTATGCCAGCGGGAACCCGCGGGCCGCGGCCGATGCCTTTCAGCGGGCCACTTACATCGATCCGGACAATGGCGCGGCCTTCAACAACCTGGCCCACGTGCTGGCCGAACAGGGCTCCCTGGCAGCGGCCGAAGCGGCCGCGCGCCGAGCCGTCCAGTTGGACGGTCCCCAGATGGCGCTGTATCAACAGACCCTGGAAGAGATCCAAAATAGAAAAGATCGGCGCTGATCGTTCCCACGCCATCACCAGAGAAGAGAATCGATTGGGGAGAGATCCGCTGCCGGGGCGCTACACCGTTACCCCACCGTCGACGACCAGCACCTGGCCGGTTATGAACGCAGCGGCCCGGGAGGCCAGAAATACGGCGGCGCCGGCGATATCGATGGGCTCGCCGATGCGCCGCAGAGGCGTGGCGTTAAGCCGTTCATTGAGGAAAGCGGGGTTTTCCCACAACGCCTTGGCGAAATCGGTCTTGATCAGGCCGGGGGCAATGGCGTTGGCGCGGATATTTTGCGGACCGTACTCCAAGGCAAGGTTGCGTACCAGGGCGATCTCGCCAGCCTTGCTGATACCATACGTGCCCAGATCTTTCGAGCCGCGCAAGCCTGCAATGGAAGAAACCACCACGATGGCGCCGTCGCGCCGTGCGACCATGCCGGGCAGGACCATGTGACAGAGCCAGTGGGTCGATTTGAGATTGGTATCGATGATCTTAGCAAAAGCGTCGTCACCGATGGTGGCCGAAGGGCCATGGTGCACATTGGACGCAGCGTTGCACACCAGGATATCGATCTTGCCGAAATGCTTGATGCTCCCATCCACGAGTGCCTGGAGCTGGGCTTTGTGGCCGATGTTGCAGGGAATCGCCAGGGCCTTGCCAGCACCACCCGCAGCCGCCTGATTGATCTGGGCGGCCACTGTCTCGCAGGCCTCGGGCGTGCGGCTGGAAACCACCACCTGGGCGCCCTGCCGGGCCATCTGCTCGGCAATGGATCTGCCGATGCCGCGCGTGGCGCCGGTAATGATCGCCGTTTTGCCAGTCAGATCGAACATCCGGTCCTCCTTGTGTGAACCAACTGGGGCACCCTGTCCGTTGCTTTCAGGCCCTCACCCGGGCGACCCGGTTGAAAACGACGGGCCGGCTTAGACCAGTGGAACGACGCGCGCGATGGTAATTCTCCTGGATTATGCTTTCGCTTTGGCTTTTTTGCCCTTTTTCAAACGGGATTTACCCGTTGTCCCGCGCCAGATTTTACCGCGTTTGGTACGACGATCGCCTCTGCCCATAGTGCTTTCCTCCTTTCCAATTTTATAAAACAAACAAGGCGTTCCTCTTAACACGCTCTAAAATCGCTGCCAAGTCCAATTTTGGTATCGTGAATTGTTGCGGCTTGACATGGTCACCCTTTTCCATTAGGGATCGGGGAAAATTGGATGACGTTCGCTTTTGGGTCCCATTCCCGGGCCAACAGGGAAACCGGTGCGAATCCGGTGCGGACCCGCCGCTGTAACCCTGCCCTTTTCCAATGTGTGAAGAGGGAACTTTCACGGCCGCGTGCGCCACTGTTGCAACCCATTGCAGCGGGAAGGCCGCCGTGAAGGCAGGGGAGCCAGAAGACCTGCCCAAAAGCGCGTGACTTGGTGGCGACGGTAAAGCCCCAGGCTGATGCTCTCTCATCAGCGTGGGGCTTTTTTTATGGCGGCCTTGGCCTGGACCAAGCTCCTGCGCTAAATGGACCTAAAAGGAGTGATTGCGTATGGAACGACCCAAATCAGTGGAAGCGATCGTCGCCGGGATTCATCCGCTGGACCCGGCCTGGATCGAAAAGGCCCGGGCGCGCACGGCCCAGTTGGTGATGCCGCCCCGGGCATTAGGACGGTTGCACGACATGGCCGAGCGCTGCTGCGCCATTCAGGAAACGCTGCGCCCCTGCCTGGACAGCAAGGCGGTAGTGGTCATGGCCGGCGACCATGGCGTGGCCGTGGAGGGGGTGAGCGCCTTTCCCCAGGAGGTGACCGGCGCCATGGTGCGGACGTTTCTGGCCGGCGGCGCGGGCATCAATGCCATTGCCCGTCACGCGGGCGCCCAGGTGTGGGTGGTGGACATGGGCATGATCCCCTCGATCGACCCCCAAAGCGTCATCGGCGGCCATCAACTAAAAGTGAGCAAGATCAGCGCCGGCACCGCCTCGTTCCTGCGCGGTCCGGCCATGACCCGCCCCCAGGCCGAACAAGCGCTCCTGGCCGGCTTCGGCCACGCCGCCGCGCTGTTCGAGGCCGGGGTGCAGGTGCTGGGTACCGGCGACATGGGCATCGCCAACACCACCCCCTCGGCCGCCATCGGCGCGGTCGTCACCGGCGCAACCCTGGACGATATGGTGGGCCGTGGCACGGGCATCGGCGACAAGGGGCTGGCCCGCAAAAAAGAGGTGATCGCCCAGGGCATCGCCCTCAATCGGCCCGCGGCCACGGATGGCATGGATCTTCTGGCCAAGGTGGGCGGTTTTGAAATCGGCGGCATCGCCGGCTTGATATTGGCCGGCGCCTACTATCGCCGAGCGGTGGTGGTGGACGGCTTTATCTCCACGGCCGGGGCGCTCATTGCCCACATCCTCTGCCCTACGGTCGGCGACTATCTCTTCGCAGGTCACCAGTCCGAAGAGCCGGGCCACAAAATCATGCTGCGCCATCTGGGGCTGGCACCCATTCTGGATCTTGGGCTGCGCCTGGGCGAAGGCACGGGCGGCGCCTTGGCCATGACCGTCATGCAGGCGGCGGTGCGGGTGTTCAACGAAGTGATGACCTT
>JBAQGR010000245.1:0-1800 GCA_049287895.1 Desulfatitalea sp. | reverse complement strand
GGTGCGCACTCTTTTCTGTGTGCCGACACCATCTATCGGCACGGCACCGAGGCCCAGCGCAACCGATACCTGCCCAAGCTGATCAGCGGCGAATGGATCGGGTGCATGGGGCTGACCGAACCCAACGCCGGCTCGGACGTGGCCTCCATGTCCACGACCGCCATCCAGAAGGGCGACACTTTCACTTTGAACGGCGGCAAGACCTTCATCACCAACGGCTGCATCGCCGATGTGGCCGTGATCTACGCCAAAACCGACCCGGACCAGCGCCATGCCGCCGTATCGGCCTTCGTGGTGGAAAAGGGCACGCCGGGCTTTTCGGCCGGCCCGCCCATGAAGAAGATCGGTTGCAGCACCTCCCAGACCTCGGAACTGTACTTCGACGAGTGTGTTATCCCGGCGGCCAATGCGCTGGGCGAGCCCGGCCAAGGATTTCTGATGGCCATGCAGACGGTGGAGTGGGACCGTAGCGCCCTGCTGGCCCCCATGATCGGCGGCATGCAGTACGCCCTGGCCAAATCCACCGACTACGCGACCAAACGAGTGCAATTCAACCGGCCCATCGGCATGTTTCAGGCCACCAAACACAAGCTGGCGGACATGAAGATCTTTCTCGAAGCAGCCCGCCTGCTGGTCTATCGCATTGCCTGGTGCAAGGACCAGGGCCGGCCCCTGAACCATCTGGAGGCGGCCGTGGCCAAGCTTTTCGTGGGCGACTGGATCTTGGGGCCCTCCAACAACGCCCTGCTGGTACATGGCGGCTACGGGTATTGTCACGAGTACGAGGTGGAGCGGATCTTCCGGGATGCGCGCCTGGCGCCTATCGGCGGCGGCACCTCGGATATCCAGAAGAAGATCATCTCCAAACTGTTTTGATGCCATTGGGCTGCCTGGCAGCCGACGAGGAACGCTCTATGAATTTCGACTGGACACCGGCCGACCTGGCCCTGCGCAAGGATCTGGCGGCAGTAAAGGCAGCGCCGGGCGGCCTGGCGGCGTTGCGGACGGCGCTGGCCGCCAGCGGTTACTTGGAGATCGCCCTGACCCGGGATCGTGCCGAGGTCAATTTGACCGCGGCCATGGAGGTCGCGGCGCACCAGTGGCCGGAAAGGTTTCTGCCCCTGGAGATGAGCACGCGGGTGTTCGGTCGCGCGCTGGCGCGCTGGGGCGACGCGGCGATCCACAAGACCATACTCGACTCGCTGCGCAACGGCCAGACGGCCGGCGCCATGGCCCTTTGCGAAGGCGCGCAGAATGTGACGCCGTTCGATCTGAAGACCACGGGAGCGGTCGACAACGGCCACATCCGGGTCACGGGCGTCAAGACCCATGTGCTCAACCCAGCGGAGGCCGACTCTTTTGCTGTCCTGGGGCGCCTGGACAATCGGCCGGCCCTTTTCCTGGTGCCCCGCCGCACCCAGGGGGTGACCGTGGGGGCGGTCGCGCCCACCATGGCCGGGCCGCGCGTACGCCTGGGAACCGTTACCCTGGCCGAATGCCGGATACCCGCTGATCATGCCATTGTTCCGGCCGAGGGAGATACTCTTCTGGAGCTGGTGCGCCTGTGGGAAAACCAGGTTTTGTGCGCGGCGGCCCTGGCCGACCTGGGCCGGGCCTTCGACTTGGCCAAGCACTTTGCCGACACGCACCCCAACGGCGGCAAGCCGATCATTGCCTACCAGGCCGTGGCCTTCAAGCTGGCCGAAATGTTCACCCTGCGCCAGACCGCCCAACTGCTGGCCTACCATGCCGGGTGGCGGGCCGACGGCGCCGACCGCAACGCCATGCTGTTGATGACCT
>JBAQGR010000244.1:0-2645 GCA_049287895.1 Desulfatitalea sp. | reverse complement strand
TCGTCCGCTTCGAGACTCTCCACAAAGGGTCGGGCCACCGGATTGCCTTTACCGTCGGCCGCGATGGCCCGGTAGTGGCGCAGCATGTTGCGCACCATGGTGATGGCGCCGGCGGTCCACTCCGCCGACAAGATGCCCTGGCGGTAGGTGCCGTCCGCGTTCAGCCCGTTGCCGTCCTGGTTCGAGTAGCCCACGCCCCACAGCGTGGTGCCCACCCCATACGCGCCCCAGCGCTTGGTGTGCTGCCAGGTGTTGTAAGAGGCCCCAATGCCGAACCAGGCGTCGATCTGGCGGGTACCCAGGGCCGCCACACCCCAGGTGTTGGCATCCACGGCGCGTGGCTCGACCGCCGGCATCCATGCCTCGGACGCGTTCGGGGCATTGGCGATACCTCCCTGGACAAACCCGCCGTCGCGCCACGCCCGGTGCTGGAAGAAGTCCAGCAGGCCTGCGGTGGTGCGGTGCTTGTCCAGGGTGCCGCCGTGGATCATCGTCTGGATGAGGGCCAGGGCCCGCTGGATCGTCCTTTTCTCTCCGGCGCTCAAAGTGATTTCACCGGCCAGCTCCACCCGCAAGATGGCCCGCAACAGGTTCAGGCCCGCATAGAGGGAGAAATTGTTCTCCACCGACACCTGGTGGGGATGGACCGGCTGGGTGCCTTGGTTGCTCAGCGTGCCGGCGGGCGCGTAGTAAACGGCGCCTATCGGTGATTGCATGGCGGCAAAGGTCGGCAGCACGGCCAAGGCCTGCTGCACGGCCAGATCTTCGAACGGCACAAAGGCGCCGCCCCGGCCGCGCACATAGTGCAGATAGGCGGCCTGCAACGGCCCCAGCAGAAAGGCCCAGGCGTTCTCTCCGGTAATCGGTTTCCAATCGGACCAGCTGATTTTGCCGGGTCGATACTCCGGACGCTGGCGCGGCAGGCTAGCGGCGCTGATCAAGGCAGCGAAGGGCGTCTCCATAAATGGATCGTCGGAGAGCCAGTCGCGGCCGAGCATCCGGAAAGAGTAGGCTTGTTCGGGGTCCGTGATCGCCGTGCCATTGTAAAGAAACATTTGCTTGTGGGTCAGGGCGCGGTTGGCCCCGGACACGGGCGCCGTGGCATTGCCGCAGTGGCCCGCCTTCAACAACAGGTTCTGGTTGCCGGCCAGGTCATAAGCGTCTTGACCGGAGGGAACGCTGAGACGGTTGGCCACCTGGCCCAGCACCACGGCGATCTGCCACACGGCGGCGTCGTAGATGTTTGCGCCGTTGTGCACATTGACCCGTTCGGTTTGCAGATCGCCGGCCGGCCCTGGTTGCGGGCCGAGGGTGTAATCGGCGGGGTTGTAGATATCGGTGACCGCGCAAACGGCTCCCGGCTGTCGACATACGTACGCGCCCCAGTATGGCGCACTGTCGCCGAAGCTCAGGGGCAGGGCGCGCCCCTTCAGGCTGCCGGCGCTGGCCGTATAAAGTGCGCCGCCCTGGGCGGCCCGGTCGCTGACCAGAAAGCGATAGCTCTCTTTCAGGCTTTCGATGGCGCCCTCGGCCCCGCATGCGCTGGAAGAGAAGAACAAGAGGGCTAAGCCGATGCCCAAACCAATGATTCCGGAAGTCGCGTGCATGTTCCTCCACGGTTGAGGGGGGTTCAAGTGAGGGCACCTCTACCTATCTTTTCTGCTTGGGTCTCTTTAGCGTAGCGCGTGCGCTTTTTCTACCGGATATCTTCGCGGAACGCTTTCCTGCAGGGGTCGTCGAATCCTCGGGTGGGCCCACATATTCGGTACGAAGGCCCGCATTTATAGCCGCCATCGATTGCCTTCTGTCCGCGGTGACAAACAGGTCTGCCCGCCACTCCAGCGCGCAAGCGACATGCAGGGCGTCCATTGCGCGCAGTATATTGCTTTCCAGCAGTTTTACCGACCCGGAGATGACAGAGGGCGTAATCTGTAAGATAGTTGCGTCACGGACATCATCCAGCAATTGCTTCCGTGCCGTCCGATACTCCGTGGCAGCCAAAGCGCCTTCCCGCATGCGTCGGTTCAGCCCGGAAACGATCTCCGGCACCAAGATGATGCAGAGCGCCAACTCCGAGGCGTTCTGAAGAAGGCTATCCAATTTTTCACTGCCAAACTCCTGGACATAGCGTTTTGCAAGGGCGGATGAATCAACAGCCAGTTTCATTTGGCGGTCTCACGCTCTTGGAGGATAGCAGAGGATAGATCGCTGCCCTGGATTTGCAAACGGACCGCGGGCTGCTTCCATGCAGGGGCCTTTTCGGATCTATTGGAAAAAGGCACAATTTCAGCAACCGGCTTTCCACGCCGAATAAGGATAAGCGTTTCGCCGTGTTCGACCTCGTTTATAAAGCCGGATGCATTTTTGCGGAAATCGGTGAATGGAACGGTTTTCATCGGAGCCCCTCCTTTGTGTACATTCATCTGTACATAAAAGAGCGCATTATGTCAAGAAGCCAGGAGAAATAACAGCAATTCGGTGAAAAGCGCTTGCTTTGGCAAAATGAGCGCACAGCGCATTTGCAAAAATTGGCTACGGCGTCCGCTGCATTCCGGTCCGTTATCCATATTGATGAAAAGACGTTTTACTCCAGGAAAATCATGTTTTCTCTCTTCCCACCAAAGCATCAGCCCGTCAGCCATAAA
>JBAQGR010000243.1:0-4890 GCA_049287895.1 Desulfatitalea sp. | reverse complement strand
CCGGTTTGGGACAGTACTTCTTTTTCGGACTTGATCAATTTTTTGATGATTTGAACCACCTCTGCGTCGGCGACCTCTTTTTGCGCCTGCCGGCCGAACTCTCCCATGATGACCCTGAGAATGCTTTTCTTCTCTTCATCCTTGGCTTTCATGGCCGCTGCCAAGTCCTTTTTGATTTGATCCTGCAAGCCCATCGGTAGGCCCTCCCTATCGCGGAATGCTATGTCGTCAAGCTGCCGTTGTCTCAATACTTTTCAGGAGCCGTGCCTTTTGTCAAGCGCCAACGTTTGACATTTGCTTGGAAATTACAGATAAATCGAATTCAACAACGATCCACGCCAAAGACTAAGGACCACCCCATGCGCTTGTTGCTCATCGAAGATGACACCAAAATAGCTTCGTTCGTGACCAAGGGGCTGCAGGCCGCCGGATTCGCCGTGGATCATGCCGGCGACGGCGACAGCGGACTGGATCTGGCCCTGGTCGAACCCTATGACGTGATCGTTGTGGATCTCATGCTGCCCAAGCGAGACGGGCTTTCGGTCATCCGCCAACTGCGGCGCGAAAAGATCACCACGCCGGTGATCATTCTCAGCGCCAAGGATTCGGTGGACGACCGCGTCCGGGGTCTTGAAACCGGCAGTGATGATTACCTGCCCAAGCCATTCGCCTTTGCCGAATTGCTGGCCCGGGTCCAGGCCCTGATGCGCCGGGCCAGCGGTACGGCCGAAGCCACCCGGCTGACCGTGGGCGAGTTGAGTCTCGACCTGGTCACCCGGGAGGTGACGCGCGCCGGCCGGCGCATCGAGCTGCAACCCCTGGAATACTCCCTGTTGGCCTATCTGATGCGCAGTGCCGGCAAGGTGGTCTCCAAAACCATGATCATGGAGCATGTGTGGCGCTACAATTTCGATCCCCAGACCAATGTGGTGGAAGCCCGCGTATGCCGGTTGCGCGATAAAATCGACAAGGGGTTCGAGTCCAAATTGCTGCAGACGGTGCGAGGGGTCGGCTATGTGCTTCGCCAGGACGCGTAACCTTTTGCACACATTGGCTTTCCGGCTGACCGTTTGGTACGCCCTGGTCTTCGTGCTGATGGCCTCCGTTGCCTTTGCCCTGTTTTATCTTCTGATCGTCCGGATTATCGACCAGCGCACCGATGCGGACCTGCTGACCCACGCCAACCGCCTCGCCCAGATTCATACCCTGGAAGGGGGCGAGATGCTGCAACGCGCTGCGCTGCTCCATGTGCAGGCCGTCGGCGAACGCAAAATGTTTTTCCGCTTGTTTTACCCCAGCGGCATCTTCTTCTCTTCTTCCAACATGTCCTTCTGGAAGAACATCAGTATCGACCGCCGCGCCGTGGATGCCTTGATCGTGCAAGGCCGGTCGCACAGCTACGCGACCCAGGCCATACCCGATCAGTTCTATAAGGCCCGGGTGATCTACTGTCGCATCGGATCTTCGATCATGCTGCAGATGGGCTATTCGCTGGAGGCCGAAGCCCACCTGTTGCAAACGTTCCGGCGTATCTTTGTGTTCACCATGGCCGCTTTATTGGTGGTCGCCATGGCCGTGGGATGGTTCATGGCCCGCCGGGCCCTGGCAGGGGTGGCCACGGTCACGCGCACGGCCCGGCGGATTTCCGAAGAGGATTTGGAAACCCGCGTGCCGGTGTTCCATCACCACAATGAGATCGATCAGTTGGCAGTCACTTTCAACCAGATGCTGGACCGTATTCAACACCTGGTGGTCGGCACCCGCCAGATGAACGACAATATCGCCCACGACCTGCGCAGCCCGATCACACGCATTCGGGGTTTGGCCGAGGTGACGCTCACCGGCGGCGACCTGGAGGAGTACAAAAACATGGCGGCCAGCACCATCGAGGAGTGCGACCGGCTGCTGCACATGATCAATACCATGCTCACCATATCCCGCACCGAAGCGGGCGTTGATACCAAGCACTTTCAAGCGGTGGATCTGGCCGAATTGGTGCGTGATGCCTGTGCCCTTTTCCAGCCCTTGGCCGAAGACAAAGGGGTTAGCCTGCAAGGGACCGCCGACGGTGCCTGTCGTGTTAATGGCAATGCTTCCATGTTGCAGCGCTTGCTGGCCAACCTGATCGACAATGCCATCAAATACACCCCCGCGGGCGGGTCTGTGCGGGTGGGCGCAGCCTGCGACCAGGGAATCGCCCGGCTGACGGTTCAGGACGACGGCGCGGGCATTGCTCGGGAAGATCATCTGCACGTCTTTGAGCGCTTCTTCCGGGGCGATCAAAGCCGCTCCCAGGGCGGCGCCGGCCTTGGTCTCAGCCTGGCCCAGGCCATTGCCCGGGCCCACGGCGGGGATATCCTGTTGGAGTGCAAGACGGGCCAGGGGAGCCTGTTTACGGTGCGCCTGCCTATCGGTGAGGAGAGAACAGAGTAACTCGAGCGACCGCACCACATGACCAAATGGTAATCTTGGGATCATTCAACGGTCATTTTTCTGTATTATTGTGCAAATAATTAATAATTGGCGCCTTGATGCAAAGAAAGGAAACACCTATGTCCAAGTTGACATCTATTTTTTTGATCCTGTTTTTAGCCGTGATTCCCGTGTCCCTGGTGGGCTTTGGTTCGGTTCAGGCCCAGAGTGACGACGTGGTCATGGTTCCGGCCAACTTTTCCCAACTGGCCGAGGTCGCCCGCTCCGGCGTAGTCAACATCCGCACCGAGAGGACCATGAAAGGCGGCGGCCGGGTGTACCGGCATTTTTTCGGGGAACCGTTCGGCGGCCAGCGCAATCCGTTTGAGGATTTTTTCGGTCCCTTCGGCGACCAGCCCCAGCGTGAATACCGGCAGCAGAGCCTTGGCTCCGGTTTTATCATCGACAAAGAGGGGTTCATCGTCACCAACAATCACGTCATCGATGAGGCGGACGAGATCAAAGTGCGGCTATCCAATGAAAAGGAGTATCAGGCAAAGGTGATCGGGCGTGATCCCAAAACCGATCTGGCGCTGATCAAGATCGATGGGGTCAAGGATTTGCAGCCGTTGCCGTTAGGAGATTCAGAGAAGATCAAGGTCGGTACCTGGGTGGTGGCCATCGGCAGCCCCTTTGGACTGGAGCAGACCGTTACCCAAGGCATCGTCAGCGCCAAAAAGCGCGTGATCGGCGCGGGCCCCTATGATGACTTTATCCAGACCGACGCCTCCATCAACCCGGGTAACAGCGGCGGCCCGCTGCTCGATTTGCAAGGGCATGTAGTGGGGATCAACACCGCCATCGTGGCCAGCGGGCAGGGCATCGGATTTGCCATTCCCATCGATTTGGCCAAAACCATCGTGGCCCAGCTTAAAGATAAAGGTGAGGTGACCCGCGGTTGGCTCGGGGTCGGGATCCAGGATCTCACGCCGGAACTGGCCGAGTATTACGGCCTCGAAGCCCGTAAGGGGGTCGTGGTGACCCAGGTGTTCGAAGGCGACCCTGCCGCCAAGGCCGGCGTGCAGAAAAACGATGTCATTACCGCCCTGGATGGCCAACCGCTATCCACCGGTCGTGAACTGTCGGCCATCGTGGCCAATCGGTCCGTGGGCGATAAAACCAAGATCACTTTGTTGCGGGGAGGCAAGGAGATGACCCTCACCGCCACTGTCGCCAAAAGGGAAGATAAGGACCCGCGGGCCGGGGTCGAGCAAAAAGAGAGTGATGTCCTGGGGTTGCAGGTGACCGAACTCTCCGCCGAGCGCGCCCAGCAATTCGGATTGGACAAAGATGAAAGCGGCGTTCTGGTTGTGGATGTGGAAACCGGCAGTCGCGCCGATAAGGCCGGCATCCGCGTGGGTGATCTCATCAAGGGGATCAATCGCAAAAAGGTCGAAAAATTAAAAGATTACGAAGAGTTGATGAATAAGGCCGACAAGAAAGAGCCGCTGCATATGTTGGTGATGCGGCGCAATGAAGGCTTGAAGGCCATCAAAATTATGCCTTAAGTTCCCTCCCCCCCAACAAAGCAGGGGTTCTCCCTGCGTGCGACGAAGGGCCGGTGGCCGCCTGCGGCGACCGGCCCATCCTTTTTTAACCGATTAATCATCTTGACAGCAGGAGATTTGCCTCATAAATTAACGCTAAATTTTGCAACTCATGATAGTTGCTCATCTGGAGATTAAGGCAATGCCCGTATATGAATTTAAATGCCAATGTGGTCATCTCTTCGAAGAACTGGTTCCCATGGGTACCCAAACCCATCAATGCCCCCAATGCCGTAAAAAAGAGGCGAAGAAAATCATGAGCGCCTGCACCTTTGAACTCAAAGGCGGCGGGTGGTACGCCGACGGATACGCTTCCAGCAAAAAATAAGCGCCATACCCCTCTCATTTCGCTGTTGTTCCTCCTCCTGGGGTCCGAACTATGCAAATGCCGCCGAAGTCGGCCATGCCTGCCTTCCGGACCAACCGCCCTCGGCGTATTTGTATTTATTCAGCTCGTGGTCCATTTTACTAAAACCCTTCCGAAGGAGAATCTATGCTAGGTCCTGCTGCTGTCCTGGGCATCGGCGAACTGAATTCGTTTGCATTGGGAGCCATCCAGAAAATGGGCCATGAAGCCCTTCAATTTTATGGCAAAGGCCGGTTGGGGCAGCCCTTCGATCAGGATCTGGTCACCCAGGCTGAGTTGCATCTGAACAACGCTTTTCAGCAACACCTTGCGGACCGATTCCCCGATCATCGTCTCTATGGCCGCGAACCCCTTGGGCAGGGGTACAGCCATGAGGGCAAACGATTCCTCTGGGTGTTCGATCCCCTGGACGGTGTGGATAACTTTCAAACCGGCATCCCCATCTGGGGCATGTCGCTGGCCTTGTATGAAAATCACTGGCCGGTGCTGGGCCTCTTCTTTATG
>JBAQGR010000242.1:0-4528 GCA_049287895.1 Desulfatitalea sp. | reverse complement strand
GAACTGATGATTTCGAAAAACTATAAAGAAAAATCGCACATGGCCATTTTGAGCAAGCTGGCCAAAGTGATGAGCCGGTTCATGTTCGTGTTCCTGATCCTGCGGCTGAGCGAAGTACTTCGAACCGGCGCCATCCTTCAGGCATTCGGCGCGAACCTGGACAGTGTCTCTTTCTGGACGGAGATGCTGCTGATCTTCGGCGGCATCTGGTTGGTCCGCAACGACGCGGCCCGCTTGCATCCTAAAAATATCTTTCTGGGCAGCTGCCTGACCATGGCAGCGGGCTCGTTGTATCGCATTAACGTGTACATTATCGGATTCCATCCGGCTGCCAATGTTACCTACTTCCCGTCGGTTCCCGAGCTTTCGATCTCGCTGGGAATGATCTGCCTGCAGCTTGCGCTTTTCACTACGATCATCAAGACATTTCCGATTGTTGCAATGGAAAGGAGATAAACCATGGGCCAAATTGTCACCATTGATCCTGTCACTCGAATTGAAGGGCATTTAAGGGTCGATATCAAGGTAGAAAACGGAAAAGTCATCGATGCATGGTCCGCCGGTTCCATGTTTCGAGGCATAGAACAGATTCTGATCGGCAGGGATCCGGGCGAAGCCTGGATTTTTACCCAGCGGTTTTGCGGGGTTTGCACCACGGTGCACGCCATTGCTTCGGTACGGTCGGTTGAAAACGCGCTGGGCCTGGAAGTGCCGTTGAACGCCCAACTGATCAGAAACCTGGTGATGGCGGCCCACTCGATATTCGACCATATCTCCCATTTTTATCTTCTGGCGGCGTTGGACTGGGTGGATGTGGCCTCGGCCGCCAAGGCCGATCCCAAGGCCGCGGCCAAAGTGGCCCAATTGATTTCACCCAGCTGGAAGGGAAATTCCGAGGCAGAATTCAAAGCAGTAAAAGAGAGATTGAACGGCGTATTGGCCAGCGGACAGCTGGGGATATTCAATAACGGCTACTGGGGGCATCCCGCAATGCGGCTGACCCCGGAGCTCAATCTGATGGCCGCGGCCCACTACCTGCAGGCCTTTGACTACCTTCGTAAAGTCAACGAAGTGGTGGGATTGCTGGGAGGCAAGACACCCCATATCCAGAACCTGGCCGTGGGCGGTGTAACCAATGCCATCGACCTGGATCAGGAAACCGCACTGAACATGACCACCCTGCTCAAGGTGAAAAGCTATTTTGACGCCGTGCGGGACTTCGTCAACACGGTGTACTTCCCGGATGTATGCGCCATCATGAGCCAGTATATGCCCTGGGCAGGGTACGGCAAAGGGGTTACGGATATGCTGGCGGTCCCCGAATTTCCAATCGATACCAAGGGTTCCCAATTCATTATGAACGGCGGCAGTGTGGTCGGGGGCCAGATCACGGCGGTGAAAGGCTTCGGCGACAAATACTTCGAAGACAACGTCACCGAGTCGGTGGCCCATTCGTGGTATGACGGCGCCTGGGAAAAGCACCCCTATAAGGAATCCACGGAGCCCAGCTTTACCGGGTTCGACCCCAACGGCAAGTACTCCTGGGTGAAAAGCCCCCGCTTCGGCGGCCAACGCATGCAGGTGGGGCCCGCCGCCCAGGTGCTTTCCAGCTATATGCTCAAAGACCCGCTGACCATAAAATATGCCGACCTGTTCTTGAAAACAGTCAATGCCATCGGTGCCGCAACCAGTGTCAGCAGCGCCGCGACCCTCGACCTGACCGGATTGATTGATGCGCTCCCCTCAACCATGGGGCGCCATGGCGCGCGGGTCATCCGGGCCTCCGCTATCCTCGACATGGCGCTGACCAACTGGAATATGCTGGTGGACAACATCGGCAAAGGTGACAAGGCCATCTGCAACCCACCAGTATATCCCAAAGGTGAAATTCAGGGCTTTGGTATCCACGAGGCTCCCCGCGGCGTGCTGTCGCACTGGATCGTCATCGAAAACGGCATAATCAAAAATTACCAGGCCGTGGTCCCCTCCACCTGGAACCTGTGCCCCAGAGACCAAGATGGCAATCACGGCCCCACGGAAGCCTCTCTGATCGGCAATCCCATCGATGATCAGCAGGCCCCCCTGGAAGCATTGCGAACGCTTCACAGCTATGACCCCTGCATGGCCTGCGCCGTGCACACTTTCGACCCAAAAGGAAACGAGATTGGAAAAGCAAACACGCGGACATAGTCCGCAAGGTGCCATCGTCGGGGTCGGCAATGTACTTCAACGCGACGATGGCATCGGCGTCAAAATCTTGAAATACCTGGAAGCTGCTTTCGCATTCCCGGAAAACGTGGCCTTGATTGATGGCGGCACCGCCGGTGCCGGACTGCAGTCATCCATTATGGAGAAAAACTGGCTGCTGATTATCGATGCCTTGGCCGTCCCCGGCGATCCAGGAGAGATCCGGATGATTTCCGGCCGCGATATCCTGTCGAGACCCTCCGACCTGAAACTGTCGCCCCACCAGATCAGCTTTTTCGACCTGATTCAGTTGATGGAGCTAAAGGGCATCGGGATAGAGGAGTTAACCATCTTGGGTGTCGTTCCGGAGAATACCCGCGTCGGCATAGATATCTCCCCGGCGGTCGATGCGAGTATCGAAAAAGCGGTGGCGTGTATTTTGAGCTGGCTTCAGGCAAAAGAGATCGTTCCGGAGCCCGTGAACGGAAAAATAACCCCCGATTACTGGTGGCAGAAACCCATTTCCAAAGGCGACCGGTAGGATTACACCTTCTGTGTCGAATAGGGTCGCTGGAGCCAATGCGGCAAGGAGACGGCGGCCATCTTCACATTCAGGCCAGCTTTTTTTGCAGGCTTGCCCAAACAGTTTTTGAAATTCGTTAAGTCAAAATTGACATCACGGATGCCGGTATGTTATGGGGCAATGTCGTATTTTCGATACGCTCATGCGCAAAAAGTTTGTCGAGATATAACCCCAAATGACCCCTAACAGCACCGGAGTCGCCCCGCATATGATCCCCTCTTCCGCCTGGTGTCACGATGTCAGGGGAACCGCTTACAGTTTCGATCAATATCGGGAGCGGATCACCGCCTTTCACGGTTACCCCGCCCCGGGACTTTTCATCGGCGGCAGGATGGTCGATCTGGCCCTGGCGGCCATGCCGGCCGGTTGCCTGTTCAACGCCATCGCCGAAACCGGCAACTGCCTGCCCGACGCCATCCAGATGCTGACCCCTTGCACCATAGGCAACGGCTGGCTCAAGGTATTGGATCTGGGCCGTTTTGCAATGGCCCTCTACGACAAACACACCGGCGCAGGGGTGCGGGTCTATCTCCATCCAGCCCAGGTAGCGGCCTGGACAGAGATCGCCAACTGGTTCTTCAAGCGCAAGCCCAAGGCCGAACAGGACGCCCAAAAGTTGCTGAAGGAAATCCAACAAGCCGGGGAGAGCATTTTGCAAACGGGCAAGATCCAGGTTCATCCACGCATAATGACCAAAATTTCCGTAGGAGAGAGGGCGCTCTGCCCCCAGTGTGGAGAATCTTATCCCCTGAAACACGGCGCCAGCTGCCGTGCCTGCCAGGGGGCGTCCCCCTATACGAAGGAACTTGGCTAAAAAATCCATGACGCGCAATCAGGTAAAGGAGCATAGCGATTATGGCCGAGCATGAACTAATCATTAACGGACACACGGTAGCATTTGCGCCAGGGCAGACCATCCTGGAAGCGGCCCGGGCCGTGGACATCTGGATTCCCACGCTGTGCCATCTGAAAGGGGCCACCCCGACCGGCTCATGCCGCATCTGCCTGGTGGAGGTGGAGGGTAGCCGCACCCTGCTGACGGCGTGCAGCACGCCGGCCACTGCCGGGATTCGGGTGCAGACCGAATCCCAGCGCGTGGTAGAAGCGCGGCGCATGGTACTGGAGCTGCTGCTGGCATCGGGCAACCACAACTGTGCCGTGCACAACGAGAGCGGCGGAGATTGGACCGACTACCAGTTGGCGGTGCAGCAAAGGGACGGGTCGGATGAGCTTTGTCCAGTGTGGGGCGATTGCAGGTTGCAGGATCTGGCCTTCCGCTACCAGATCAAGTGTGACCGCTATACGCCCCAGCCGGGTGCCTACCCCACGGAACTGGCCAATCCGCTGATCATCCGGGACTTTTCGCGTTGCATCCTGTGCGGCCGTTGCGTGCAGGCGTGCAACGAAGTGCAGGTCAACCGGGCCATCAACTTCGGCTACCGGGGCATCCAGAGCAAGATCGTGGCCGGCGACGACCGAACCTTGAAGGATTCGGATTGCGTCTTCTGCGGCGAGTGCATCCAGGCCTGCCCGGTGGGGGCCCTGGTGGAGAAAAAGGCGCGCGACCAGTGGCGGCCGTGGAAAGAGACCACCGTGCGCACCACCTGCCCCTATTGCGGCGTGGGTTGCCAGCAGTTGCTGCATGTCCAGGACGGGCGTATCGTCAAGGTGACCGGCGTGGAAGGGGCCGAGCCCAACCAGGGCCGCTTATGCGTCAAGGGCCGCTTTGGTTACGACTTCATCTACTCCGAAGAACGC
>JBAQGR010000241.1:0-2060 GCA_049287895.1 Desulfatitalea sp. | reverse complement strand
GTGGATGCGGTTCGACCTGAGCTATACGGAAGTGGCCGGATCGGACATGATCTGCGGCGGCGGACTGGAAGTACTATTGGACCCCATCGCCGCCACAGAGGAGAATGTTGCTTTTTTCGAACGCTGGCACCAAATGCTCGCCGGGGGTGAAGAGGGGGTGTGGGTCATGGCCATCCAGCGCGATGGGGAGCGCATCGCAGCCATCCATCACGGCTTGGTTCAAGCGGACGGCCGCGTGCACGGCCATCTGCCCTTGGCGGCCGCGGGCCTGCAAGCGATCGTCCAGGCCGGGCAGGCGGCCAGCGGGATGCAAACGCTGACCGTGGAAGATCTCCATGTGATCGTGGAACCCATCCGCAAACCCAGGACCGCCTATCTTCTGGGGGCCGGTCACGTGGCCCAGCCAACGGCGCACCTGGCCGCACTGGTGGGGTTCCGGGTGGTGGTGCTGGATGACCGCGACGCGTTTGCCAACCCGGAGCGTTTCCCCGAGGCCCACGCGGTGCGGGTACTGGCCGATTTCGAGCATCCCTTTGACGGCGCGGCGGTGGACCGCGACAGTTTTATCATCATCGTCACCCGCGGACACCTGCACGACAAAGTGGTCCTGACCCAGGCCTTGAAGACCGACGCGGGCTACATCGGCATGATCGGCAGCCGCCGCAAGCGCGACCAGATTTTCAAGCGGTTGCGCGCCGAAGGCTTCGGCGAAGAAGATCTCCAGCGCGTGCACTCGCCCATTGGACTGGATATCGACGCCGAAACGCCGGCCGAGATCGCGGTCAGCATCGTGGCGGAGATGATAAAAGCAAAAAGTGGATTGTCGAAAAAAACAAGGCTGGACATCATGGGTGCCTGAAGTAATAATTACGACCGTATGAAAAAGGCGGCATGATTGGAAGTAAAGATGGGCGGATCGCGGCGAACGATGGGTTGAACCGCCGGATGCTTCTTGAAAGTTCTCTCCACAAAGCGGCGCACGGCGGATCGGTTCCATCCGGCCGGATGCTTAAAATCCTGATAGAGCGCCAAATCGCCTTCGTAAAAATTTCTTAACCGCAATTCCTTTGCATCCGGGCTGCCCAGGGGAAGGTTAAAGATGGCTATATTCAAGAAGCCGATGGTCGGGCTGTGCTCGGCGACAAAATCCAGCGTCGCGCAGGCGGCGGCCTCATCTTCGGCCGGTGTGCCGAACAGCAGGTAGACATAGGCCGCGATACCGGCTTGGCGCAGGTTGCGCAGTACTTTGGAGGCCGTATTGAGTTGTACTCCCTTTTCAAGCCGGTCGAGCACGGTTTGACTGCCGGACTCCAGACCGATCTTGAGCATCACGCAGCCGGCGGCGGCCAATTGGCGGCAAAAGGCCGGATCGTCCAAGGGGGCGCCGATGCGCACAAAACCGTACCAGGGCGCGCCCGGCGGATCGGCGGCCAGGGCCTTGAGCAGGGCCGGTGAAACGGCGTTGTCCAAGAGATGGATCAAGACCGGTTGGGTTTGATCCGTCAATTGCCGTAACTGCCGTGTGGCGAGCGTGTGTGGCAGCGGATGAAAGGGACGGCGCTCAGCCCGCTCGGGGCAGAAGGCGCAGCGCCGCCACCAGCAGCCGTCCGAAGCACTGAACGGCAGGATAAAGCCGGGGCTCATATAGCGGTTTGCGGCCAGATCACCGTAGTCCGGCATAAAGATCTTAGGATCGCTTGGCAGCCCCATCTTCTGGAGCAGGATTCGTTCACCAGGACCGGCCACCATGTGATCGACACAATCCGAAAACCGGTCGGTCCACCCCGGGCGTCGCAGCCAGGAGGTGATCAGCCCGCCGCCGAGGATGATCTTCAGGTCCGGCTTAGCTTGCCGGATTGTTCCGATCAGGGCAAAAGCGCATAGGGCCTGGGATAGATAGTTGATGGAGAGGCCTACCAGTGTTGGGTTTGCATCCAGGATGCGCGGCAGCAGTTGGTTCTGGTAGTAATCGTAAAACGGGTTGCGTTGCGGCTCCCGGGCTGCCCGGTGCAGATCGGCGCTGCTCACCGGTGTCAACCGGGCGTCGTGATAGTCGGACA
>JBAQGR010000240.1:0-4608 GCA_049287895.1 Desulfatitalea sp. | reverse complement strand
GATACCAAGCGCACCACTACCCGATATCTACACATGCCGCCGCAGCTTATCGAAGCGGTTCGCGAGATAAACTAAGCAAACGCCGAAAAGAAAATCATCACGTTATTTGCGTTTATCGTTTCACTATCATCAAGCAACGCGACAGACCAATGCTAATTCATCATTTCCTCGAAAACTCAGCAATCCGCTACCCCGACAAAATTGCTGTCCTACACGACAGCCATCGGGTCACCTATCAGCACATAAATCAAAAGGCTACCAGCCTCGCGCAACACCTGCACGCGAATGGCATTGTCAAGGGCGACCGTATTGCATTGCTGATTGAAAACAATATTGACTATGTTATCGCCTACTATGCCATTCTGAAGACTGGGGCCGTTGCGGCGCCATTAAACCCTGGCCTGAAGGCGGATGGCCTTCAGCAACTGCTCAATGACCTGGAACCGGCTGCCATACTTTGTAACCAAAAATCCGAACGCCTTTTGAAATCCGTGGATCTGACAAATGCCACGCTTAAACTGCTTATCATCCGCTCCCCTAAACAAAAATGGAATGGGTGCCCATATACCGTCTCAACCTTTGAGGAGGGTCTTATTGCAACCGGAGAACCCAGCGTCGTGCCTGAAATCACCCCCAACGACCTGGCCAGTATTATCTACACATCCGGCTCGACCGGAACCCCCAAGGGTGTCATGCTAAGTCACCGGAACATTGTATCCAACACCCATTCCATATGCCAATACTTATCTCTTACCGAGGCGGACATCCAGATGGTCGTCCTGCCGTTTTTCTATGTAATGGGCAAATCATTGCTGAATACGCATATCGCGGCTGGTGCTACGGTAGTCATTAATAATAAATTCTTGTATCCGGCGGATGTGGTCAACCAGATGATCGATGAACAGGTCACCGGCTTTTCAGGCGTTCCGTCGACCTATGCATACTTGCTCAACCGATCTCCGCTCGCAAGCTGCCGCGAAAAATTGTCAGCCTTGCGCTATTGCAGCCAGGCGGGCGGACACATGGCCGCCTCATTAAAGCGCGCTTTACGCAAAGCATTGCCGGACCATACGCAAATCTATATTATGTATGGCGCCACGGAAGCATCCGCGCGCCTCACCTATCTGGACCCGGAATTTATCGAATCCAAAATCGATTCAATCGGGAAACCCATTGCGAACGTGAGCATCCGGATATTGGATGATCAGGGCCGGGAAGTACCCGATGGCAGCGAAGGCGAATTGGTTGCCGCGGGGCCGAACATCATGCAAGGGTACTGGAAAGATCCGCAGGATACTGCGCGCATACTAGATGAGCAAGGGTATCACACAGGCGATATCGGCTATCGCGGGAGCGATGGATTTTTATATCTTTTGCGTCGCAAAGACAGTCTCTTGAAAGTCGGCGGGCACCGTATCAACCCCGTCGAGATAGAAGATTTGCTGATGACAACGGATCTGATCATTGAATGCGTGGTGGTTGGCGTTCCCGATACGATGCTCGGCCATAAAATGATCGCCCTGGTGGTCCCAAAGGAAAACGGGCTGGAATCTAAAACATTGTTGGAGAAGTGTGCTGTTGAATTGCCCAATCATAAGCGGCCCTCTGGAATCATGATCATCCGCGCGCTTCCAAAGAATGCGAGTGGCAAAATCGAACGAGAAAAGTGTATTGAAATTGCGAGCAGTGCAGAATAGACGATGACGTCACTGACAAACTTTAAGTGGTTTGAAACACGGGAGGAACAAATAGTACTATGAAAGAGAAAATCAGAAATTTCATTATTGAAAATTTTATGTTCGGAAACGGCGATGGATTGGAAAACGATACCTCATTTCTGGAGGAAGGAATAATTGACTCAACCGGCATTTTGGAGTTGGTCACCTTCATAGAGAAGGAATTTGCCATTTCAGTCGCCGACGAAGACCTGATTCCGGAAAACCTCGATAGCATCAATAAAGTAGAAAAATATCTAAATTCCAAAAAAGGAATACAAGCATAGCAAGGCAAACGGGATGGTTTAATATTTCCAATAAATAATTCTTCCGGATATGTGGGTAATATAGTAGGAGGGAAAATGAAAACAATTCTTTCCCCGGCTTTGGCAATAATAGGGCTGTTGATCGTCACATCGATTGCATGTAGTGAGGAGCCCATGCACAGAGAAAGTACGAATTACCAAAGTATCGATGAAGTCCCTATGGAAAAATGGAACCAGCTTTCGCGCAAGCGCATATTTTTCGGCCATCAATCCGTAGGATTTAATATTATGGAGGGTATCAAGGATTTAATGAAAACTCACCCTCAGATAAAACTTGAATTGGTTGAAACCAGAAACGCGGACGATTTGAAGAATGGCGTATTTGCACATGCGCAAGTAGGCAAGAATCAGGATCCTCTCTTAAAGATAGCGGATTTCACAGAGGTGCTCAACGCAGGGATCGGGAAAAAGGTCGATTTCGCGTTATTAAAATTCTGCTACGTGGATATCACAAACGAAACAGATGTGCCCGCGCTGTTTGAAGCATACAAAAATAAACTCGCAGAATTGGAAAGCAAATATCCTGAAACGACGTTCATTCATTTGACTGAACCTCTGACCTCCGTACAAATAAACTGGAAAACCAAATTGAAAAAGCTTCTCGGCAAAAAATTGGGGGAGTATCAGAACACAATCAAGCGCAACGAATATAATGAATTGTTGCTGAGGGAGTATCAAGGCAAAGCACCGGTCATCGATATCGCAGCTATCGAATCGACAAGACCGGATGGCACACGGGAAGGTATTCAACAAGACAAAAGATTTTATTATGCAATGGTTCAGGACTATACCAGCGATGGCGGCCATCTTAACGAGACGGGGCGTAAAAAAGTTGCCGAGCGATTTATCCTGCTGCTTGTCAATCTCAGCTGACCGCGTTGAAATTTCATAGTTGAATTTGATAGAAGTGGTTTTTGGGGCCTGCGCCATTCCTGGTTTGAATTTAAACGTATCGAAGTCTCTTGGTTATTTGGGGGAACGATCGTTGAATATTGAAAAAAATGCTTACTGGCGAGAATCGGGCTTCAATCCGGTAGATTGGCTATTAGTAGTTATTTTCCTGCTCGCTTTTGTCGGCGCATTTTTACCTGTTTGGAGCAACCTGCTGGCGACATGGGCCGAATCCGATCAATATTCACATGGATTCCTGATTTTGCCCATCAGTTTGTTATTGGCGTGGCAAAAAAAAGAGATCTTAAAAGCAATCAGACCCCTGCCATCGCGGCAGGGGTTGTTTTTAGCGATTGCGGCACTTGGCATCTATCTGATCGCTTATCTCTCCGAAATCCTAACGCTCGCTTCTATTGCCATGTGGTTGTTTGTGTGTGGCACGGTACTTTACTGGTGGGGCACACCCATAGTCAAAGTATTGCTTTTCCAACTCTTCTTTCTACTTTTCATGATTCCTGTACCTTCCCAGATTTTCGCGACTTTGACTGTTCCGCTCCAGCTTTTTGTATCGAAGATAAGCGTCATGGTAGCCCAGATAGCCGGGGTGCCGACTTTGCGAGAAGGAAACATCATTAATATACCCGGGCATTCCCTGCAAGTGGTTCAAGCATGCAGCGGATTGCGATCGATTGTGTCTTTACTCATGCTCAGTGCCGTTTGGGGCTACCTCAGAATACGTTCGAAATGGCTGCGCACCGCCATTTTTTTGCTCGGTGTGCCAATTGCCATAATTGTAAATATCGTCAGGGTGATTTTACTTATCATGGCTTTTTATTTTTTTGATTATGATTTATCGACCGGAAGCATCCATACTTATTTTGGCATCGCGATCTTTTTCCTCGCGCTTTTGTTGCTGGGCGCGCTAACCAAGATGGTAACCAAATGGGATTCCCGAAGCGAATAAAAATCGTAATACTTGTTGCATCTTTATGTGTTGTCATGCTTTTCATGGCGTTTAACCGGCACAGCGTCGTAGATCGGCCTGCGCACCGATTGCTTGACTCGCTGCAAACCATCCAGGGGTGGTCAAAGCCCGTCGTCAGCCCATTAGACGAGCTCATAATCAGTACATTGCGGCTCGATGACTACGTCAATCTCGTTTACAACCAAAATCAACACAGCATTGCGCTTTATATCGGTTATTATTCGCAAGCCGGAAAAGTAGGCGCGGCACATGATCCGCTTGTCTGTTTCCCCGGCCAGGGGTGGATTCTTAGCCAGAGAAAAGAAGGGATTATCGAAGTTGATGTCGGCGAGGATACTTCGACCAAAGTTAACTATGCATCGATGGTCGGTCAGTCGGGAAGCGCCAAAGAACTGATCGTCTATTGGTTTCAAGCCTATGATCGAACAAGCCCCGGGACGTTCTGGCAAAAAATTCTTCTCGCATGGCGGCGGATTCGTCAAAAAGGATCGGCGAACGCGTTTGTGCGTATTACAACACCAATAGACGGCCAAACCACAAACGAAGAACATGCAGCCATTGAAAATTTCATAAAGGCGTTCTATCCGACCTTTTATAGCCACATTACCAAGAAATAAGACAAACCTGTCCGCAAAATAAATTGATGTCGCATCCCCACGGAAAGAACAATGAGTTGCTATCGGATTTGAAT
>JBAQGR010000239.1:0-2601 GCA_049287895.1 Desulfatitalea sp. | reverse complement strand
TGAGCAAATCTTCAGTGACTCGAAATCCAGGTCAGGATGGGATTTTACACGAGCGACTCGGCGTTGTCCGCAAAAAGCAAGTCGGCGTGGCCGGAGTCGTACGCCGCAGCCTCCGCCAGGGAATCGTCATAGGGCCGGTCGAGGTCCGCTGAATCGCAGCCGATCGCCTCGCCGGCCATTTGTTCGCCAATACTCTGGAAGCTCGGCACCGCGGTTTTTTTCCCCGTTTGAATAAGGATCAAACCCTGAACCGGCCCACCATGATGTTGAGTTGTTCGGCCAGGCGTGCCAGTTCGGCCGAGTTGGCGTTGACCTGGACGCTG
This sequence comes from Desulfatitalea sp., assembly GCA_049287895.1. Taxonomy (GTDB): domain Bacteria; phylum Desulfobacterota; class Desulfobacteria; order Desulfobacterales; family Desulfosarcinaceae; genus Desulfatitalea. The sequence goes on along the minus strand of JBAQGR010000239.1, from coordinate 2,278 downwards.
GAAGATGTCATTTCGCCGGCAGCCTGGGTGACGGAGGCGATGTCCTCGGCGATCTGACCAGCCACCTGGGAGCTTTGAGCCAGGTTGACGTTGACCTCGCTCAAGCCGGCCGAGGACTGAGCCACGTTGCCGGCGATATCCTTTGTGGTGACGGATTGTTCTTCCACGGCCGTTGCAATGGTGTCCACGATCTTGTTGATCTCATCCACCACCTGGGCAATGGTCTGAATCTGGGAAACGGTGCCGTCGGTGGAGTGGCGGATTCCTTCCACGCGCTGCTTGATTTGGCCCGTGGCTGCGGCGGTTTGGCGGGCCAGTTCCTTAATCTCGTTGGCCACCACGGCAAAGCCCTTTCCGGCCTCTCCGGCCCGTGCCGCCTCGATAGTGGCGTTGAGGGCCAGTAGGTTGACCTGCTCGGAAATGTCGGTGATCGTCTCCACCACCTTGTCGATTTCCTGAGCCGCGCTGCCCAACTGGCCGACCTGCTCGGTGGCCTTGGCGGCCTGACCCACGGCCCCTTCGGTGATGGTGCGGGCCTTTTCCGTGTTCTGGGCGATTTCGCTGATCGTAGCTGTCATCTCTTCGGCGGCCGAGGCCACCATGTTCAAGTTGCTTGCCGCCTGCTCCATAGCCGCGGCCACGGAATTCATGTTGGTGCTCATCTCCTCGCTGGCCACGGCTACCGTCGTGGCCTTGGCCGAGGTCTGGCTGGCCCCGCCGGCCAATTGGGTGGAAATGGACGACAAATCCTTGGAAGAGCGGGTCAGGTGACTGGCGTTGCCGGCCACTTGCCTGATGATCCCCTGGATCTTTTCAACAAAGGCGTTGAAGCAGCAGGCCAGTTCGCCCACCTCGTCGCGGCTTTCCGAAACCAGCCGTTTCGTAAGGTCGCCTTCTCCCTCTGAGATGTCTTTGAGCATATCGACCGTGCGGCGAATCGGGCGGACGATGCCGCGGGCAAGGACGAGCCATAACAGCGCCACGCCAGCCAGCGACACCGTCAGCACGAATAGCATGGTCATCCGGCTGTGGCCGTTTGCAGTCTGTATCGCTTGGACACCTTGCTTGAACTCTTCATCCCAGGTTCCAGCGCCGATGATCCACTGCCAGGGCGCAAAATAGCCGATGGTAACCGTCTTATAGCGGGCTTGGGGATCGCCTGAATTTTTCCAAGGGTAGTGGACCTGGGTAAACTCACCGGGCTTCAAGGCTTGGCCCCGCTTGACGATGTCTTGAATGAACAGGTTCCCATCGGCATCCTTGGCTTCCCAGATGTTCTCCCCGTCGCGTTCGCCATTGCGGGAAATAATATATTGGCCTTTTGGATCGACGACATAGACATAGCCGGTTTTACCGACCTTGATATTCATGATCTCCCGACGCAGGCTTGCGGCGCTTTCCTCGGGAACGCCCACATAGAGGACGCCGACGACCTTTGCGGTTGTATCGCGGATCGGTTCGTAAGCGGTAACATACCACTTGTTGACCACAAAAGCCCTGCCTGTGAACCGTTCACCGGCCAGAACCTTTCGCAACACGGGGTTAGGTGCGCCGTCAGAATTTTTTGCCGGAATGTAGGTGCCGATGGCCCGCTTTTTGTTCAGTGTTTCCACATTGGTAGTCACCCGCAGCATGTCGCCCTCTTCGTTCATCCGCTGGAAGATGGTGCATGTGCCGCCTACCAGTTCCCGGACCCTGTCCACCACGGGAGACGACTGCGCTGTATCGGTATTTTGGCCCAGCCAGATATTACCCACCTTCATCTTTGGCAGGCGCACCGTCGTTTGTGCCTGTGAAAACTGATTAACAGCCTGCCACTCGATGGTTTCTTCGCCAAACCCGACCGTTCCGATCTGCTGCAACACATCCCGCGCCACATTCAAATCACTGGCGACCTTCTCTTGCAGTACCTCCTGCTGGCTGGTAACCATGGCGACAATGCCGGCGACAATGTGCTCCTGACTGTTTATGGCAAGCCGCACGGTTTCAGCTTCGGCAATGCTTTGCACCCGATTGCCCTGCCACAGCGCAATACCGGTGAGGACCAGGGCGGCTACGGTTGTAGTGCCGACTCCCGCAAAAATCAGCTTTTTACCTATTGTCATGTTCTTAAAACCAATCATAATTACCCTCTATTTATCAGTATTAATCATCAGCCCTTTTGTCGTATTTATATCGACACTTATTAAGACAAACTTTAGTGTCAACGGTCAGACCCCACTCCCCTAATTCAAAATTCAAAGCACCGGTAAGACCGGCCAAATGCCGTGCCCAAAAA
>JBAQGR010000238.1:0-4920 GCA_049287895.1 Desulfatitalea sp. | reverse complement strand
TCAGCACCTACCGCTTTTTGGGCAACATCGGCACTGTATCGTTGCCGATGACGGCCGCCATTGCCGATGAGCGCCAGTTTCTGCAACCCGGCGACCCTGTGGGTTTTTTGGGCATCGGCAGCGGATTGAATTGTCTTATGCTGGGCATCGAATGGTAACTTTCTTATAGAGACTGACGGCATTGGTACCATCGAATACGCTTTCAAATGCTTTCGCGCCCCTCTACCCGTTCCGGTCCAATTACCTGAGCATCGATGGGATGCGCTACCACTACCTGGACGAAGGCCGGGGCGAACCGCTGGTGATGTTGCACGGCAACCCCACCTGGTCGTTCTACTATCGCCATCTGGTCAACATCTTTCGTGGGAGTCACCGGGTGATCGCGCCCGATCATATGGGGTGTGGTCTTTCGGACAAGCCTGGCCCGGATCGATACGATTTCCGCCTCCAGAGCCGCATCGATGATCTAAACGCCTTGCTGGAGCATCTGCATCTGGATCAACCGGTGACGCTCATCGTGCACGACTGGGGGGGCATGATCGGGTTGGGCTGGGCATTGGATCACCTGGAGCGGGTCAAGCGCCTGGTGATCATGAATACCGCCGGGTTTTTCCCACCCCGGGGCAAAGCGATTCCGCTGCGCCTGCGTCTGCTGCGAACGCCCAACCCCATCACTGACTGGGCAGTACTGCATCTCAATCTATTTGCGCGGCTGGCACTGTACATGGCCCCCCGCCGACCGTTGCCCGCGGCGGTGAAAGCAGCTATGATCGCACCCTATGACTGCCCGCGCCATCGGTTGGCCACCTTGAAATTCGTCCAGGATATTCCGTTGACACCGGACGATCCCAGCGGAGCGATTGTGGCCCGTGTCGAACAAGCACTGACCCGCATCACCGCACGGCCGGTCCTACTGATTTGGGGCCGCCATGATTTTGTCTTTAACCGCGACTACTATGAAGAATGGCGACGCAGGGTGCCTCATGCCCAAGCCCACTGGCTGAACGAGGCCGGGCATTATCTCTTGGAAGATGCTCCGGAGACAATCGCCACCCTTATTCGGGAGTTTTTGAAGAATACCGCCAACGCATGATAGTGAGAGCCCATGCATCCTTTCGATGAAGAAATTGCGGGTTCCGGCCCCACCGAATCGCGGCAGATCGTCAATGTGGCCGCACGCCTAAGAACCATGGCCCGTATTCAACCCTATCGCCGCGCGGTGGTCTGTCCGGCCGGCCGCGACCGTCACGGACGGGTGGCTTACAGCCATTTGACCTTTCGGCAACTGGACCGGGAATCGGACTGCTTTGCCCACGGGCTCGAAGCCGCCGGCATAGTCCGGGGTACGCGCACCATTTTGATGGTTCGCCCGAGCCTGGAGCTTTTCGCCTTGACCTACGCCCTGCTCAAGGTGGGGGCCGTGTTTGTGATGGTCGATCCGGGCATGGGCATCGGCCGCATGCTCACCTGCTTGCACGAAAGCCGCGCCAATGCACTCATCGGCATTCCCGCGGCCCATGTGCTACGCATCCTGCGGCCCCAGTATTTCAAGGGCGTGAAAACCACGGTCACGGTGGGACGGCGTTGGTTCTGGGGCGGTTTGGGCCTCAACGATATTCGCGCCCTGCCCTGGCAACCCTACGACGTGGCCGATACCGGCGAAGATGAAATGGCGGCCATCCTCTTTACTACCGGCAGTACGGGCGCAGCCAAGGGGGCGGTTTATACCCATGGCATCTTCGACGCCCAGGTGCGCTTGATCAAAGCCCAATTCGGAATTTCGCCGGATGAGATCGACCTGCCCACCTTTCCGCTCTTTTCGCTCTTCGATGCGGCCCTGGGCATGACCGCGATCATACCGGACATGGACCCCACCCGGCCGGCGCATGTGAATCCGGAAAAAATCATCGAAGCGGTGGTCAATCAGGGAGTGACCAACATGTTTGCGTCACCCGCCCTGCTGGAACGGGTGGGCCGCCATGGGAAGGCCAACGCCACCCGGCTGCCATCTTTGAAACGGGTCATCTGCTCCGGCGCCCCTGTCGCTCCAGCCAACATCGCCCAATTCGCCGCCATGCTCGACGATGACGCCGAAATCCACACCGGCTACGGCGCCACCGAAGCCATGCCGGTCTCAGCATTCGGCAGCAAAGAGATCCTGTCCGAAACCGCCGCCCTCACCGAGAAGGGCTTCGGCATGTGCGTCGGCTGCGCAATCCAGGAAGTATCGGTGCGCATCATTAAAATCAGCGATGCGGCCATCGACCTCTGGTCGGACGATCTCTTGGTCCCGGACGGTGAGATCGGAGAGATCACAGTTAGCGGTCCGGTCGTCACCAGGGGGTATTTCCGGCGGCCCAGGGAAGAAGCCCTGGCCAAAATCAAAGAGGGCGAGCGCATCTGGCACCGCATGGGCGACCTGGGATGGAAGGATAAAAAAGAGCGCATATGGTATTGCGGCCGTAAAAGTCAACGGGTCATCACCCCCCATGGCACCCTGTTCACGATTCCATGCGAAGCCATTTTCAACAACCACCTGGCGGTGTTTCGCAGCGCCCTGGTGGGAGTGGGACGTGTTCCCCGGCAGCGGCCGGTGGTCTGCATCCAATTGGAACCGGAACAGCGCAACGGTGACCGCGAAATGTTGACCCGTGAGTTGTTGGAACTGGCCGCCGGCCATCCGCTGACTGAAAGACTCGACACCTTTTTGTTTCACCCGGCGTTCCCCGTGGATATCCGCCACAACGCCAAGATCTTTCGCGAAAAACTGGCTGAATGGGCTCAAAAGAAAATGGAATAAGAGGAATGCGAATTTAATTGTATGGCTTCCAACCGAACTGTTCTGGTGACCGGCGGCGGTGGTTTTTTAGGTGGCGCTATCGTGCGCCAATTGATTTCGCGCGGAGAAAAGGTACGCACGCTTTCCAGGGGCAGCTATCCTGAGCTGGGCCGCATGGGTGTCGAGCACATCAGCGCCGACCTGGCTGATCTTCAGGCGGTCAAGCAAGCCTGCCAAGGTGTGGAGGCCGTATTTCATGTGGCCGCCAAGTTTGGCACATGGGGGCGGTACGAGGACTTCTATCAGGCCAATACCCAGGCAACCTTCAATGTTCTATCGGCCTGCCGGGCTTGCTGCGTCTCCCGCCTGATCTATACCAGCTCCCCCAGCGTGATTTTCGACGGCCATAACATGCAGGGCGTGGACGAATCAAAGCCATACCCCGCCCGCTATGAGGGCCCTTACGCCAAAACCAAGGCCCTTGCGGAACAGGCGGTATTGGCAGCGGCCCGCGACGGCTTACCGGCCATTGCACTGCGGCCACATCTCATCTGGGGACCGGGAGGCTTCCACCTGGTGGACCGGATATTGTCACGGGCTAAGCGTCTACGGCGGGTGGGGGACGGCAGCAACAAGGTGGATACCATCTATGTGGACAATGCCGCCTGGGCCCACATTCTGGCGGAAACATGCCTTAAGAAGGACCCCACCCTCTCCGGTCGCACCTATTTTATCAGCCAGGACCAGCCGATTGCTTTTGCGCAAATGCTCGATCACATCCTTACAGCCGGCGGCCTGCCTCCGATCACCAAACAACTCTCCCCTGCCCTGGCGCGTTTCATCGCCACCCTTTGCGAAGGCATCTACGCTCTTTTGGGTATCCAATCCGAACCGCCCCTGACCCGCTTCCAGGTGAATGCCATGGCTACGGACCACTGGTTCAACATCACGGCAGCCAAGCGCGACCTGGGATATCAGCCCTTGGTTTCCATGGAGGAGGGGTTAAAGCGTCTGGCGGATTGGCTGCGGAATCACTCCGGCAGAAGATCATAGAAATAGCACATCACATCCGAGCGGGTGACGATACCGATCATGCGGCCCTCTTCCACGACCGGCAATCGGCCGATATCCTGGCGGATCATGATGCGGGCGGCTTGCAGCGGACTCTTGCCCGGTTCGATGGTTTGCACGGGTTGCCGCATGTAGGCCTTGACCGGCGCCTTGAGCTGGGAATCCCGGCGCACCTTTTGAAAATCGCGCCGCGAGATCATGCCCACCAGCTTGCCCACCTCGGCCACCGGCAGTCCGGTGCATCCCTTGATGCGCATTACTTTGGCCGCCTCATCCATTGAGGTATCGGGCGCGACGGTATGCACGGGAAAGGACATCAGGTCGCTGATTTGCACTGAAGCCTGCTGGTTCCCATCGATGAGACCGCAAATCATCTCGGACACCGCATCGGGGTTGACCTGGCGCAACATGGCCGATCCGGCGCCTGGATGACCCCCGCCGCCCATACTGCGCATGATATCGCCGACATTGAGATTTTCCACGTCGCTGCGGCCGATGACCATGCACCGCTCGTTTTCCGGAATGCAAAAAATGCCGAAGGCCGCGTCCACGTTCATGATGTCGCGGTACATGCCGACCACCACCGCCAACCCATCCACATGGCCTTCCACCGCCAGCTTGCTGATGCTGACGGAATGGCCGTTGATCTTTTCACGCCGGGCGTTCTTGAGCATTTCGAAAAGGACGCTCTTTTGTTTTTCTCCATAAGCCGGCCGCAGAAACCGGCCAAGAATCTTCAGATCGGCACCATGTTCCAAGAGATAGCCGGCGGCATAGGCATCCTCCGCCGTGGTGTTGGTAAAGGTGAGTTGACCGGTATCTTCGTAAAGTCCGGCCAGAAACACCGTGGCTTGAATGGGGCTCAAGCGCTTGCCTTCGGCCTTGAGACAACGCATCATCAAGGTGACGTTGGCACCCACCGGTGCAAAACATTTCCACGAGGAATGAATGGTATCGGGTTGGACATGGTGGTCCCATATCAAGATTTCCAAATCAAGCCGTTTCCTGAATGTCGCCATGCCGGTGAGACGATCCCATTGGGCTGTATCCACAACGATCAGACGCTCGGC
>JBAQGR010000237.1:0-4572 GCA_049287895.1 Desulfatitalea sp. | reverse complement strand
GACGCCTACTGGTCTTCCAATTGGGATGCGAAAAAGCTGCGTCTCCAGAATAAACAGGCCGTCCTGGAAAGGCTGAATACCCGCAAAGACATCGATTTGATGCTGGCCATGGGCACCTGGGCCGGCCAGGACCTGGCCAACAACGCGCACCGGGTGCCGACCATCGTCGTCTCCTCCAGCGATCCGGTGGGGGCCAAAATCAGCAAGAGCTTGCAGGATTCCGGTTTCGACCATCTGCATGCCCGCGTCGATCCGACGCGCTACGAACGGCAGATCCGGCTTTTCCATGATATCTTCGGCTTCACCCGGCTGGGAATCGTCTACGAGACCGATACGGTGGACGGCCAGACCTATGCCGCCATCGACGCGGTCCGCAGGGTCGCCGAAGAGCGAAAATTCCAGATCGTGCCCTGCCACGCCCCCTTTTCCAATGTCACCCAAGAAGAAGCCTACCAGGCGGTCTTGAAATGCCATCGCGAATTGGCGTCCAAGGTCGATGCATTTTATCTGGCGGTGCATCGCGGCATCGATCTGCAGCACATGCCCGAATTGCTTGCGCCGTTTTTGGAGCACAAGGTGCCGGTCTTCTCCCAAAGCGGCTCGCCGGAAGTAAAACACGGCGCTCTCCTGTGCATCGCCCAGGCAGGCTTCAAATATGCCGCCGAATTTCATGCCCAGACCATCGCCAAAGTTTTCAACGGTGCCCGGCCGCGCGATCTGGACCAGCTTTACATGGACCCGGCGCGCATCGCGATCAACACCCGGACAGCGAATATCATCGGCTACGATCCGCCGGATGAGATATTTAATATGGTCGATGAAATCTATACCGAGATCGATTACATAAAAGCATGGTGACATGAAAAAGAGAACCCCCGGGGACGACGGCCAGTCGCAGACCTGCAAGACGATTCCGACCTGCATTCTGGAAAGTTTTGATGCCGACGATGCCGACGGTGCCGACGATGTTGAAGGCGCCGATATCGATCCCGACCTTGATGCAACGCGATCGCCGTCCACGCCGTCCGTGGATACCCCTATAGATCCCGATCCTGTCGCAACGCGACCGCCGTCCACACCGTCCGTGGAGCGAAACGCCCCTTTAGCCCCTATGGATCCCGATCCTGTCGCAACGCAACCGCCGCCCAAGCCGCCCCTGGAGCGAAACACCCCTTTGCTGATCCGCCGCAGTCGGATCGGCGGTCGGGCCGAGCCCTCCGATCAGCTCCTGGAGTATGCCCTCGAGGATAAGATCGGCGAGGGGGCTTGCGGCCTGGTGTATGGCGCCTGCCAAAAGACCATCGACCGCCAAGTGGCCATCAAAGTCATTCGGCCCGAGCTGGCCCAAGACCAGCAAATCAAGGCGCTGTTTCTTTCGGAAGCGGTCGTTACCGGAGATCTTGACCATCCCAATATCGTGCCGGTCTACGACCTGGGCGTGGACCAGCATGAATGCCTGTTTTACAGCATGAAGAAAATCAAGGGGGTCTCCTGGAAAAAGGTCATCGCCGAAAAGAGCCAGGCGGAGAATGTCGAGATTTTGCTGCGCGTGTGCGATGCCATGGCCTTTGCGCACGACAAAGGCGTGATTCACCGCGATCTCAAGCCCCAGAACATCATGCTGGGGGATTATGGCGAGGTTTTTGTCATGGATTGGGGCATCGCGGCCAGCCCCGGCGGCTGCGGCAAAGCCGAAGCCTTGACTTCGGGATCCAATCAGGCCGGCACGCCGGCCTATATGGCGCCCGAAATGGCCGTCGCCGACGCCGGCCGCGTCAATCACCTCAGTGATATCTATCTGTTGGGCGGCCTGTTGTACGAAATCGAAACCGGCGTGGTGCCCCATGCCGGCCGCGATCTCAAGGATTGTATCCGCAAGGCGGCCGAAAACGTCATCCAGCCCACGAAGAAAAGCTCGGAGCTGATCGACATCGCCTTGAGGGCCATGTCCACAAAACCTTCGGATCGCTACCAGAGTGTGTCCGAATTCAGTCAGGCCATCCGCGATTATCGATCCCACGCCGAAAGCATCGTGCTATGCAAAAGCGCAACCGAATCCCATGCCCGGGCACGCAAGAGCAAGGTCTATCAGGATTACCTGATGGCCTTGTTCAGCTATGACAATGCGATGAAGATCTGGCCGGGCAATCCGCAGGCCCTGTCGGCCAAAAGCGAGGTCCAGTTGGACTATGCCCGCGCCGCATTCGAAAAAAACGACTACGACCTGGCCATCTCGCTGCTCGATGCCGGCAATGAAACCCACCAGGGCTTGTTGGGCAAGGTCTTGACCGCCCGGCAGGACCGCCAGTCGCACCACAGACGCATCCAGTGGCTCAAATTCAGCGCCTCGTCCCTGGCGCTGCTCACCTTGGCGGTTGTCTCCATCGGTCTGGTCGTCGTCAAAACCCAGAGAGACCGGGCGGTCGCGGCCGAAAAAAGCATGAAAGTCGCTCAACTCGAAGCGTTGCAGGAGTATTACTACAGCGGCATCGCGCTGGCCTCCCGCAAACTGAGCGATCAGCATTACGCCCAGGCCCAAGCGCTTCTGGAGAAATTGCCGGAAGAAATGCGCGGATGGGAATGGCGGCGTCTCGAACGGCTTTGTCAAATGGATCTGACCACTTTCAAAGGCCACGGCGAATCGATTGTGGCCGTGGCCTTTTCGCCGGATGAACGCTTCATCGCCACCGGAGACCGGGCCAATGGCATCAAGGTCTGGAATTTTACCGGAGGGGAAGCCATCGATAGTTACGCCAACCCCACTTCTCCCGGAAGAATTGCGGATCTGCGCTTTTCGGCCGACGGCCGACAAGTTGTTGCCCAGTTTACGGACGGGTCGATGCTCTCCCGGGAGATCGGCGGTGGCACCGTGAACCGGACGGCCTATCGGCCGACGGACAACGATGTACTTATGTTCTACTCACCCGAGCAGGCCTATTTCATCAAAAGGACGCTGGAGAACACGGCGGTCATCCAAAGAACCAAAGACAACCAGACAGTCAGCCGGTTGATGGGCCACTCCGATTCCATTTATACGGCCGCTTTTTCACCCGACAGCACCAAGGTCGCAACCGGCAGCGCCGATAATAGTGCCATCGTGTGGGACTTGGCCAGCGGCAAGTCGCTGGTTGCGCTCAAGGGGCACAGTGGAAGCGTTCAAGCCGTGAAATTTTCGCCCACCGGGCGATACATCTTGACCGGCAGCGCCGATAATACTGCGAAGCTATGGAGCGCAGAAGTCAACCGGGATCAAAAACGCTTCAGCGGGCATCAAAGCTTTGTCAGCGGCGTGGCCTTTTCGCCGGACAGCCGGAAACTGGCGACCAGCAGTCATGACGGCACCATAAAGATATGGGAGATCGCCGGTCAAAAAGAAGAACGTACCCTGGCGGGGCATGCCGGCCGCGTGTATGCCGTCCAGTTTTCGCCGGATGGTCATGCGCTGCTCAGCGGCGGCGCGGATAACCAGGCGATCCTCTGGAATGCCGATACAGGCGCAATCATCTCCGCTTTGCGCGGGCACACCCATTCCATCACCAGCGTAGATTTTTCGCCGGACGGCGGATTGGCCGCTACCGGCAGCTGGGACCACACCATCAAAATCTGGGATCTGAAAACCCTTCGGGAAAAAGTGACCCTCGAGGGGCATGCCGGCCCCGTAATCTCCGTGTGCTTTTCGCCGGACAATCGCAGCCTGGTCAGCGGCGGCAAAGATCATGGCGCCAGGATCTGGGATCTCGCCGGCGGGCGGACCGCCAGGGAATTGAACGGACATTCGGCCGCCGTCTACTCAGTGGCCTTTTCCCAGGATGGGAAGTATATCGCCACCGCCAGTTGGGATAAAAGCATCAAGGTGTGGGACGCGGCCACAGGCGAGCTTCAGCGCACCCTTATCGGCCACACCGCTTCGGTCTATGCGGCCGTCTTTGTCGATAATCAGAGGCGGATCATTTCCGCCGGGTGGGATAAAAGCGTCAAAATATGGGATACCCACAGCGGTCAGGAGCTCATGGAACTCGCAGGGCTCTCGGCGCCCATATACGCACTGCGCGTTTCACCCGATGGCCGGATGGCAGCCGCTGGCGGCCGCGACAACACCGCTGTGATTTGGCAAGTGGATGCGCCTGAGCGCATTCAACCGTCCAGGGCTCCATAAGCCGGTCGACATCCGCCGGTGCATGACCGAAAGCGCCGTTGGGAGGAACCAGATGCTGGAAAAGGGTTTGCTGGAAATCCAGAATTCGACTTTGGAATCTAATGTTGCCTTTGAAATGCGCTTCCTGGGCAAAGAAGATCTGCCGCGGATCATGGCGTTGCAAGAGATCGTCGTCCAGCGGCTGAGCCGGAAAGATCTGCTGCAACCCCTGTCGCGCGAATTCATGGAAGCCCACATCGGTGCCAAGGGATGTATCTTCGGCGCCTTCATCCAGGAAGAACTGATTGCTTTTTGCAGTGGGTACTTTCCCGATGTGGACGACCGCGAGTGGAATCTGGGCTACGATCTCGGTCTGGAAGATCCCGATGAATTGAGAACCGTCGCCAATCTGCAGATCATCTGCATTCATCCCGACT
>JBAQGR010000236.1:0-15288 GCA_049287895.1 Desulfatitalea sp. | reverse complement strand
AAGGAGCATCTATGCCAGCCTCAATGCGCCTTCTGGGCCATCATGGGCAGCCGTGAAGCATTGCTCAAGCCCGAGACACGCTACGGCCTTTCTCTATTGGCCCTCTGCGTGCAGGCAAGGCGTGGTCCGGGGTTTCCCATCGTCCTTTTGCTCACCGGTGCCGAGCCCCTGGTGGCCGCCGATCTGCCGACGCCATTGCAGCGCGCTATCGTCCTGCCGGCCGCCGATGCCGGCACGCCGGCCCAGCTGGTGGTCAAGGCCCACGCCAAAGCGCCCGACCTGCCGGCCGCCTACTACCTGGACATGGTGGGCAACCCCCAGTTCGGCCAGTGGTTCGAGGTGCGTCCCACCCGGGACGATTGGCCGGGGATCATCTTCGGCGTGGACGCAGGCGAGATCAAATTCCAGGCGGTGGGTCCGTCCGGCCAGCTGCCGACGACCAGCACGCTGAATTTTCCCATGCAGGGGCTTCAGATGGAATTCAAAGGGCGCAACTTCACGGCCTGGGCGGTGCGCAATCCAATTTCGCCTGCCAGCGCTTATTTCGTAAAGGTGGAAGGGACACCGGCTACGTTGCTCTTCGGGGCTTTTTCCGAAGAAGGGCAGGCCGATATGTACCCTATTGCCTTAAAATAGGTGTGGTGGGGTGATCCTTCATAAAAATTCGAGTTGACTATTTTTTACGATGCGCTTATTTAGCCGCTACAGGTAAGGCTCGGTTGCAGCTCCTATTCCCACGCCAGCGGATTACTCTACAACGACTATTGACTTGAGCAGCGCACTTGGTGTCGCGATCGTTCGTTGAGTCTGCCTGAATACCCTTCCTTTATTACGGCGCGCTTCTTTTAGTCGCCAAGGCTTCACTCATTTTCGTAAAAAGGTAAACATCCGGAGCAGACCGAATGCGCTTTGGGTGCGATCCGTCGGTTTGGATCGCCGGGAAGCGATGGCCGGGGGCATGTTTGAACCGGATGGGGAGAAGCGGATGAAAAGCAAATCGGGCTTTACATTGATTGAAGTAATGATGGTGGTGGCCATCGTCTCAGCCGTCATCATCAGCGTGCCGGCCTTTCATGAATGGTTCCAGCGGCAAGGCGTGAGCCTGGCGGTCGATCAGTTGCGCGCCGATCTGCAACTGGCACGTATCATGGCCATCAATCAGAAACAGACCTGTGCCATTGTGTTCAACAGCCCCGGTTCCAACCAATACACCAACTCCCTCAATCAACAGACGGTCGATCTGGCCGGCTATCGGGGCGGGGTCGGCTTTTTGCCAATCGGCCCCGCCGGTGGCGGCGCAAAATCCAAAATCGCCTTCAACCGGCAGGGTATGTCCACCTCGGCCGCGGAAGTCGACGTTTTTGTGACGGACCAGGAGAAGCACGCCATCTACCGCCTGCGCGTGCTCGGTCCGGGCGGCATCTCCGTAGCACGCTGGTCCGGCGGCCGATGGTATTAAGGAGATCCATGCATCCAGAAAATAGTCTCGGCCCACAACGGGTAAACGACTGGAGAGGGTTTACCCTCGTGGAACTGATGATCGCCCTGGTGGTAGGGATCATCGCCATCGGCGCGGTCTATTCAGTCTATAGCGTGCAACAAAAGGAGTATCGAAATCAACAGCTCCGGCAGGCGATTCAGCAGAATTTGCGCGGCGCCATGGTGATCATGGAACTGCAGATCCGCATGGCCGGCTTTGACCCTGAAGACAGCGGCCGCTTCGGCATCACCGATGTGCGCCGATATGACCTGGTGACCACCGATGAGGACCCGGGCGGTCAGCCGGCCCTCTTTTTCACCGTGGATGTGGATGAGAACGGCACTCCCGATGAACGCAACCCCGGTGGGCAGTATCCCGACGGGAGCAACCGCTATCGGAACAGGGAGCACTGCAATTTCCGCATGCGGGACGATGAAAACACGGGGCGCCGCTACCTGGCCTGGGACAATGGTAGCGGACGAAAAACATTGGCCGAAAATATCCAGGCTATTGGATTGGCTTACGGCGTCGATGGCGATGACGATGGCCGCATCGATACCTGGGCAGGTGGCGCGTTTCCCATCTGGGCCGTGGATTCGGACAACGACAATCGGCTCGATACCCATCTGGATGCCGACAACAACGGGGTCATCGACGAGCGCGACGATACCAATGGAGATAAGCGCATCACTGCCGAGGATGGCTGCAAAATCGATCCACCCATTGCAGTGAATCGCATCCGTTCGGTGCGGGTGTGGTTGCTGGCGGTGAGCGCGCTCCCGGTGCAAGGTCATTTTGACCAGAGGCCTTATGTCGTCGGGGACCGCATTTACCAAGGAGCCGGCGACCACATAGTCCGCCGCACGGCGCAGACCACCATCGTGTGTCGCAACTTATAGGCAATGATCGGACCATAAGGAGTCATGACATGGGCATAGTATCGGCTGTTTGCAGTGGCCGGCAAGGATTGACGCTGGTGGAGGTGATGATCGCGCTGCTGCTCTTCTCCGTGGGGATTCTGGCCGTTGCCGCCATGCAAAGCGTGGGCATGGCCGCTTTCGCGAGTGCGCAACGAGGCAGCGCCAATTCACTCCAGGCCGGCGACCGGATCGAAGAGATTCTATCCAAACCCTATGAGGACCCGATTTTGGTCGACGCGGACAATGGGTATGATCCGACGGCGCCCGATCATGGCCCCGTGGCGCTATCCTCCGGCCGCGGCACCATCGAGTGGGAAGTGGACGACGATTTCCCGGTGCCGGGCTCCAAACGCATTACCGTGACGGTTCGTACGCCGGCCCATGGTCTGGGCGGCGGTGTGTTTGCCTACGATTATGTGAAGGCCAGGGATTTGAGATAGGAAGGAGAGAAGCGCATGCCGAAAGGCCCATGCATCTTGCCAAGCCAGTCCGGTTCGGCGCTGGTCATAACGCTGATGGTTTTGATCGCCGTGACCATCCTGGGGATTGCCGCCGTCAGCACTAGTGTCGTCGAGTTGAAAATCGCCCGCAACGAGAGAGAAATTCGGGAGACGTTTTACTTGGCGGAGGGAGCCGCCGCAGAAGGCGTGCAGCGTCTGAACGCCATGTCGGCGGTGGATTTGAACGAGCAGTATGTGTCTTGGCACCACCCCCGAAAGGCGCTGGCGAGCCACCCGGTGGATTTCCGCGATCGTTCGCAGTGGGATGTGGACGGTATTGGCGAGGATAACGGCCTGCAAAGCCCCCTGGCTCCCGAAACCTTCATCGCGGCCGTGGAGTGGAAAGTGGCCACCGGCGGATCGCTGGTTCAAACCGAATCGCGTCTCTACCAGAATCGGGTGTACGGTCTGTGCGACAAGTACGCTGCCGGCACGATAGTGGAGATCGGCTATTATTTGCGCTATTAGCGCATGGGAGCTGTGCGTCATGGTTCACCGAAATTTTCTAGGGCCGGAACCCCCAAAGATCTTCGCCATCGCGGTTCTAATTTTTCTGCTCGGCCTCGGGTTGGCCTTGCCCATGGCCGCTGCGGTGGATATCAGCGACACCCCGCTCGATACACGGATCCAGACGCCCGCTCCCCTGGTGATGTTCGTCTGGGATGATTCCGACAGCATGGACCGGGAGTTCATGACCGCGGAGCCCGATGGTTTGTTTGCCCACCGCTACTATCTTTTCCCGGACGAGGCCTACACGCCGGAGGTTGATCATAACGATGGGCGCCACCGTGACCTGGGCGAGGCCCAGCGCCGCATGTGGCGCTCCCAGTGGTCCGGTGACAACCGGATATACTTCAACCCCCGGCGCACCTATCTCCCCTGGCCGAGTACCGGCCGATTCACCTTTGGGCCGGCCGACCCGAACAGGCCCTTCTCCGACCCGACGCGCACAGGATCCTTGAACGCGCGGCTGCGATTGAGCAGCGTATTCTTCAGCGTCCGAAGCGCGGAGCAGACCATTACCATTCCCAACGCCCATTACTTCATAGTGAAAGACAGCAATGGCAACGGAGTTCGGGACGCGGGCGAATCGGTCTATCTAATCACCTGGCAGGATGCCGATGGGGACCAGCGGCTGGACCTATCTGATGCTTTGGCGAACCGCCTGGACAATGATCAAAGACGCTACTTTCGGTTCGAAGACGATGGCGACGATGGGGTGGAGGACAATGAGCTGACGCCGGTTCTCTCCGCGGCGGAAATCGAAAGCCTGCGACCGGTGATTCTGGATTCCCAGGGAAAAGTGCAGCGCCGGCAAACCGATGCGGAGGAACTTCAAAACTTCGCCAACTGGTTCACCTATCATCGTCGGCGGGAATTCGCGGCCAAGGCCGTCGTGGCCTCCGCGATCCGGGACGCGCGCCAATGCTACATCGGCATTTACGCCATCAACGATGGTCCGCGCCTGGGGGTTCGTCCGGTTCAGGTGGTGGTGTCTCCCCCTGAGGGGGCAGGGGGGCAGGGCAATTCTGTCTCCGCAACGGCTCCCTTGGACCAAAGCGAATCACTTCTCGACGCTCTTTATCAGGCCGAGTCCAGCGGCCAGACCAACCTGCGCCAGGCTCTCGATCAAGTGGGGCGCTACTTCGATCAATCCCACTCATCGACCCTGGGCGCTGCGCCGTGGTTTTCGGCCGAGCAGGGTGGGGCTTGCCAGCGCAGCTATGCCATCGTCCTCAGCGACGGCTTCTGGAACGACCTTTTTTCAGGCGTCGGCAACGCCGACGGCGGCCAGGGTGCGCCCTATGCCGACGGCTGGAGCGATACACTGGCCGATATCGCCATGCATTACTACCGCAGGGATCTGGCCCCCAGCTTGGAGAACCGCGTTCATGTCCACGGCTGCGACAACGCCGTCCACCAGCATATGGTCACCCATGCGCTCTCTTTCGGCGTCAACGGGACCATTGCAAGGCAGGATATAGACAACGACGGCCGCGTAGACGCTCCCGGTTACTTGGAAGACCCTTGCTTTGAACGGCCCGATACCCCGCGACCGGCTTGGCCGCGGCCCTTGCCCGGCAGCGCCACGACGGTGGATGACCTCTGGCATGCCGCGGTGAACGGCAGGGGCCTCTATTTGAATGCCGATGATCCCGAAGCCTTGAACGCTGCTCTGGAGCGGATTCTGGATACCATCGGCGCATCCGTCTCGTCATCGGGAGTGGCCGTCAGCGGGTCGGCGCTCTCCGACCCGGCGGTCGTCTACCAGGCCCGCTATCGACCGGACGACTGGAGCGGTGATGTCCTGGCCTTTGCCGTCGATGCCCTCAGCGGAGCGGTGGATGACCGCCCGGAGCATGCCCTCTGGAGCGCGGCGGCCCAACTGCAACCGGCGGCCACGACTTCCGACGAACGGCGCATCGTAACCTATGGCGGGCCGTGGCGCGATCCCCAGGGAGTGCCGTTTCGTTACGATGCTTTATCCGCAAGTCAAAAGCAGGCGTTGGGAGCTGACCTCACCCCCGGATCATCGGCCGAGCAAAGCGCCCGCCAACTCCTCGACTATCTCCGCGGCCGAGCTTTTGCCCAATACCGGCCGCGGTCGAGCCTGCTGGGCGATGTGGTCCATGCGACCCCCGTGATAGCCGGCCAGACTCTCTTTGTGGGCGCCAATGACGGCATGCTGCACGCTTTCGATGCCCGAACCGGCGCGGAACGCTTCGCCTATGTGCCCAACCTGGTTTTCAAACAGCTTCCGGCGCTCGGCGCTCCGGATTACGTTTCCCATCACCAGTTTTATGTGGACGCCACCCCTTATGTGGGCGAGGTCGTGGAAGATCTCTACCAACGCCGCAGCTATCTGGTGGGCGGTTTGGGAAAGGGGGGCAAGGGATTTTACGGCCTGCTGCTGGAGAGTCGCCAACGGGAACCGGCCGGGTCCGGCTTCGGACCCTACCAGACCCTTTTCAGCGTGGACGACATCGGCGCCGGCAGCTCCGAGCAAGCCCTGGGCAGCATCGTCTTGTGGGAATACCCCCGGCCTGAACAGGAATTGGATGATATGGACAACGATGGCGACGGCCAGTTGGATGAAACCGGGGAGGAGGATGGGGACATTGGTTACAGTTTCGGTCAAGCCTATGTGGTCAACGCCAACACACGGCCGGACGCCTACCGGACGGTGGTGATTTTCGGCAACGGTTACAACAGCGCCAACGGCCATGCGGTGCTCTACATCATAGACGCCGCCAAGGGGATCCTGGTGCGCAAGATCGACACTGGCGTGGGCCAGGACAACGGCCTCTCGGTGCCGGCGCTGATCGATGTCAATCTGGACCGCTGCGTGGATTATGTGTATGCCGGGGATCTTAAGGGCAACCTATGGAAATTCGATCTGACCGCCCAGGACCCGGCGGGCTGGGGCGTCGCCTATGGCGAAGATCGAAATGGCGACGGCGTGATCGACGCGGCCGCGGGTGATCTGCCCCAACCGCTCTTCGCGGCCCCGGATCAGCCTATCACCGGGCGGCCCGATGTCATGGCCATGAGCGGCGCCTGCGGTCCCGAGTTGCCCGGCTATATGGTCATCTTCGGTACCGGCCGCTACCTGGGCGAGGCCGACCGCCACGACGCTTCGCCCCAGAGCATCTATGGCATCTGGGACTTTGGTGACGATAGTGATGACAGCGAACATTTAGGCCATATCGTGGAGCGTCCCGCGGGCCGGTTATCGTCGGGTTTGGCCTTGGCGCGCCGTGAGGTGGTTGCCCAGTTGTCCCAGGAGGGAACGCTCTACCGCCAATTGAGCGAGTGGCGGGCCAGCTATCCGACCGTGGTGGACAACGATGATGGAGACCGCATCAGCGCCAATAACGGACGCACCCAACAGGCCGTCGACCCGTCGGAATGGGCCGGCTGGTTTTTCGATTTCCCGGTGGCCCCCGACCCTCATGCGGAGCCGGGCGAGCGGGTGACCGGCAATGCGATTCTTCGCGGCGGCAAGACCGTGATGCTTTCGTTTGCGCCCCGACAGGCGCTATGCGACTGCGGCGGCGTCTCCTGGCGCTACCTGCTCGATAGTTGCGGCGACAGCCCGAGTCCGTCGGGCGCGAACAATAACGCGTTGCTCGCCAAGCGTTTCGACACTCGGCTGAACGATGCCATGATCATTCTGAAAAGAGCATCCGAACCCCATTTGGATCGTGTCCTGTGCAGCGACCTCTCCGGCCGGATCATGGAGGAGGAGATCGACGGAGAGCGGTGGGGAAGGGTTTATTGGCGGCACAATCCTGATCAATGAAGACAGAAGACAAACGATTCGGGTGATAGGAATTCGGGTGATGGCAATTGACACCGGAAAACCTTTTCACTATAGTGAAACCATTAGAAATATCCCGGTCAATCCTTGATGGCCATGCCTTCATCGGGTGCATTTCCTTCTTCCACCGGCGGAGGAAATAGGCCTCATTCCGATACAATAACGGATGCTAACGGTGTAAAACCAAGAACAGAATAAGGCGACGCTGCACGTGAGTTCCCTACTGAGTTCCATAGACGCTCCCTCGACCGCGGCCAACAATCCCGACCCGTCGCAGAAACCCAATAACGGAGATTCGTGGCGCTTCCTGTTAATCGAGCTGATCAATCAGCTCGGTTTGCTATTTACCCATGCCCGCCAGGCCAAGGGTGTCCGGGCGACCGCTGTTCTGTTTGACCAGGTCATGCGCCTGCTGGATGTCATCGACAAGATGCCGGGACACGAAGGCATTTTGACCATTCGCAGGATCGCGCCTTCATCGGCCGGCGCCCATGAGAAGCCCGACTATTACTTTTCCTTTGGAAACAAGGCGTTTCGCGGTGCCGATCTCATCGGTTGGGGCGGGCACGCTCCCAGGGGGAGCTCCCACCTGGCGACCGTCCTGGACCAAACATTCGCTTGCTTCAATGACCTGGGGATTTTCGCCCTCTCCATTCAATTGCCCGGCAAATCACCTGAAAGAATCGACCAATTGCGCTTGGCGCTGAACATCGTGGCGCGTTTTCGCCAAGCAGTGGAAAACAATGCTTCGATCACCTTTCGTTCGTTCGGTCGTGCCCTGAGGATTCCTTTGGTTCGTGACCGTGGCGGCAAACCCGATCCCAACTTGATGCTTGTGGCCGGGCTCAATGGCCTATCGTCCGTGAACATGCGCGAGCTTATCAAACAAGCCGAAGCGTTTTACGATTTGTCCACCCCCGATGCCGCCGCCGTACGGGAGGTTGATGATTACAACCAGATCTTCTATGTGCGCAGCTTGCGTTCACAGTTGATCAAGCCCCTTGTGGAAATGAACAACTTACCGTGGATGCGCAGCGAAGATATTCCTGATCGCTCGGCGACCGCGGGCATCGTCTCCCCAGTAGATGGAGATATCTTCCCCAAGCCAGGGACGGATAGCGAAGCCTGCCGGGTGCAGCCGGCATTGCTGCATGAAGACTACGATTTATCACCGGCCTATCTATCTGGTTATCTGGCCGGTCATCTGGCCGGCACCGATCATCAGACGCAGGAGGCCGTGACAGCACTTTTTGAATGGGATTTTGCCTCCCCGGATATGGAAGGATTGGCCAAAACCATGGGCATGCTCACCCGGCTCCTGCATGCCCTGGAAAAGCACGTCGAAGACCCTGCTCCCATGGAGCGTTTGCTCCTCTATTTACACGATCGCATGGGACGCATCCCCGATGAGACAGTTACGCATCTTTCGGTACAACGCAGGGGTTTGAGAATAGAAATGCATGGGCGGACCCTGCTGGTCGGCATGGTTCATCCCCATCTGCTCGATGTGATCGCCCTTGCCAAAGAGCGCGTTGCGGTCCAGCGGAAAATAGCCGCCTTCCGCGAGCATGCGTTTGATATCGGCTCAGCCGACACGCAGTTTCTGGTGGAGTACTTCAATTTGAGCGACTCCGCCGCAGCCGAAGTATTACAAGTGCTCAGGCAGTACCTTGCCTCCGACGGGGCTGTCGATCGCGTCCGGTTCGCCGACCCACTGGGTGCCTTTGCCCGGCACGAAGGGAGTGTCTTTGAGATCGGGTGGTGCCTTTTGCGGCAAACCCCCCAAGCCCAAGACCGAACCGCCTTGTTAGCTTCATTGCCGCTGCTCGGCGAGCGGTTGAAAGATCCCAAGAGCGCCCTGGCTTTTTTGCTGACCGATCTGTTTCAGGCCTTTCATCAAGTGGAACCCAGCGACCGCAATGCCTTTGCGCTGGCGACCCTGATGCTGCGTACTCATCACAAAGAGCGCCGCGTCGATATCGACCGCACGCCCGAAGATGTGCTGGCCGTCAAGAAAAGCCTCAATGCGCAATTGGTGAAATATGCGGCCTGGCGCATGGATATCGACCCAATGCGCATTCTCTCCAAATTCAAATCGATCCGCGAGGCGCTGTGCTGTGGCATGCAGGACCCGACAGGGAAGATATTAAAAAGCGACCTTGGTTTTCGATCACTTTTGGCGGTGGAAAGGGAGGGATTGATTTTTGTCTCCCTGGCCGGCGGCAAAACAGCCCGTATGGTGCTGCGCGACGCGCTTGACTACTACGGCGAACCACGCGCCGAGATCTATCAAGGCCAGCTTCACCCGTCCTATCTGATCGACCTCATGGCCCATCTGCGCATCGTTCTGCGAGGCATGGCGCGCCTGGGGCAGCCGCGGGATCTGGATACATTGAAAGCCATGGAACAGCGCGCCTCACGGCTGATGGCCCTGGACACGGACCCTGCCTATGCCCGCCGGGTCCAACAGATGCTGCAATGGGTCGCACCGGCCATGCGAGCCATTCAGGTGCAGCCGGAGTAAGAAGTGGTGAGGCCCCCCATGGAGACAAATCATAAAAATCCCTTCCGGGCAGAGCTTGTCTGCCAAGTACTGATCCAAAACAAGATGCTGGCGCCTGCCAGCGCCAAGGAGATATTGCGCAAAAAAGAAGCGCTGCTGCAGAAACTGGAAAAGGTCCGGCTCAAGAAGTACGAAAATACGCCGTCCGCCGAATTAATCAGCAATCCCCTGACCATCATCGATGTGATCGCCTCGTTGAATCTGACCCGCTTGGACAATCCGGGCTTGCCCCTGGATGAGGAGACTATCTACCAGACATTGGCGCACAGTTGGAAGATACCCTTTTATAAGATCGATCCGCTGAAGCTAGATCTGAATGTGGTGACCAGCACGATTCCCCGCTCGTTCGCCATGAAGCATTTGGTGCTACCGGTGGATGTCAAAGACGGTGTGCTGACCGTGGCCATGCCCGACCCTTTCAACCTGGAGGTGTTGGACGACATCGCCATGGCCAGCAAACTGCGGATGCACGTGGTGGTGAGCCCAAAGTCGGACATCATTAAGCTGATCAATGAATTCTTCGGTTTCAAGCGCTCTATCGTGGCTGCCCAGGACCAATTCGGCGCCCCCGGCGTGGACCTCGGCAATTTGGAGCAGTATGTGCGGTTGCGCGCGGCCGACGAGTTGCCTTCCAACGATCAGCATATCGTCAATGCCGTCAATCATCTGTTCTTGTATGCCTTTGACCAGAAAGCCAGCGATATCCACATCGAACCCAAGCGCGATATCTGCCTGGTGCGCATGCGCATCGATGGCGTGCTGCACACGATCTACAAGCTTCCCAAAGCGGTGCACTCCGCCATCATCAGCCGCATTAAGAACCTGGCGCGTATGGATATGGCTGAAAAAAGACGACCTCAGGATGGGCGCATCAAGACCGACAAGGGGGACGTGGAGGTGGAGATTCGCGTCTCCACTGTCCCGGTCGCCTTTGGTGAAAAGGTGGTGATGCGGATCATGGACCCGGACATTCTTTTTCGCGATCTGCCCCAACTGGGATTCTCGGCCGTTGATCTGGATCGCTACCAGAACATCATCACCATGCCCCACGGCATTCTTCTGGTATGCGGCCCCACGGGCAGCGGCAAGTCCACTACGCTCTACTCCACGCTCAACAAGATCAATACTCCTGGGATCAACATCACCACCGTGGAAGAACCCATCGAGATGGTGCATGAAAGTTTCAATCAGATCGCCGTGCAAACCCAGATCGGCGTCACCTTCGGCGCCGTGCTGCGCAACATCTTGCGCCAGGATCCCGATGTGATCATGATCGGTGAAATGCGCGATCTGGAAACCGCCGAAAACGCCATCCAGGCCGCTTTGACCGGACACCTCGTGCTCTCGACCCTGCACACCAACGATGCGCCGTCCGCCATCATGCGCCTATTGGACCTGGGATTGCCTCATTTCCTGATTCAGGCCACCCTGGTCGGTGTTCTGGCCCAGCGCCTGGTACGCAAGATCTGCAATTACTGCAAAGAGCCGTTCGAGATGGACAGCGATGAGCTCAAATCGTTGGGGCTGGATGTGGGCCGGGCCGGCGTCCTGAGACTGGCGCGGGGCAAGGGATGCGAAAAGTGCCGTGGCACGGGGTATATGGGCAGGACCTGCGTTCTGGAGTTGATGCAGTTCAGCGAATCGATCCGACGGTTAACAACGGCGACGGCTGATATGGCTGTCATTCGCAACAAAGCCCGCGAGGAGGGGATGCGGACGCTTCGCGAGAGCGCGGTGGAAAAGTTCCTGCAAGGCAACACGACCTATCAGGAAGTACTTCGGGTAACGTGGGAACATTTTTGAAACTACTTCCTTATTGCACTGCTCCCGTTGGCGCAGCGGCGTATCGCGATTACGCCGCGCGCAACGGAATTCATCGGACTTGATCTTTATAAGCTAAGGGGTCCGGATCGGTTGCCCTGGGGTTATTTTGCGCGAACTGTTGGTTATTACCACCGTCGAAGTGTTCTTTTCGGTTCGCAGGACGAGCAGTGAGCCGATATCCACTGGATTCAACGTCACCTCTTTTTTCCCAGTGCCCAATGGCACGGTCTCCTGGTAGTATATGGTGTAGATTTGGCCGGGAACGATCTGATCGTCCGTGCCCTTGTCGATGAAGGCGATAAAGAGATCGCCCATCATTTTGGTATGCTCCTCGGCGATGATGATGCTGCCTTTGATGCCGGGCGTGCTATCCACCACGGCGACAATGGGCGAGCGTGGTTCGTAAATCATCACCATATCACTCACGCGGATGGCGCGATATGTTTTCACAACTTTGGCCATCCCATATTCGGGTTCGCTTTTGGTGATTTCCACGACGCCCAATAGATAGTGTTGCGTTCCGGTGTTCCCTTCGGCAATGCTCTCGCCCTTGGGGTCCAGATTGCGGTAGACGGTCAGGCGCATACCCGGCGTGAATTCGGTCACTTTGCCGGAAGCGGGATAGCGAATATAGACGGTATCGCCTTCGCTGATCAGTTTTTTGTCGTCCAGGCTTTTGAAGATTACGCCCAAGGGCTGGACGATGGGTTCGCGGATAAAACCCACGCGGTCGATGTTCGAATACAAGAAATCAACCGGAGGTTTCGGCTTTCTTTCGGGTATGGTGGCCTCCACCTGGGGAACGACCGCAGGTACTTCGGTTTGAGGGGTTTGGGGGGCTGCTTGCACGCGATGCTTCTCGGTCTTGCGATAGAGTCGAATGCGTTCGCCGGGGTAGATCCAATGCGGGTTGGGAATCTGCTTGTTTTCGCGCCACAGGTCCGGCCACTGCCAGGGGGTATCGCTGAACCGTTGGGAGAGATCCCACAGCGTATCACCCTTTTGCACCGTATAGTAGAAACCCGCCTCATAGTCGACCTTCGGTTCGATTTCTGCATTGGCGGCCGCGGCTTGGCCAGCGGTCATTAAAAACCATCCGATCAACACCAGCATCGGTCCCCAAGTGTGGCATCGTGTCTTGTTTTTCATAGATTCGATCCCCATCGGTTTTCGGTTGAGTATCCCGTAAATAAAACTTTGTTATTGATTTCAGTAACCTGGTTCCTGGGGATTTGTCAAGTTTTCTGTCGCGAGGTCTTTAAACAAAAAACCTCCGTGCCCTGAAGCACGGAGGTTCTAATTGCTGTTCAAGGGACGACGGCGGGAACGGTTACATCATGCCGCCCATGCCGCCCATGCCGCCCATGCCGCCCATACCACCGCCGCCGCCGCCGGGCATCGGATCGGCTTTCTCGTCGGGTTTCTCGGCGACCATCGCTTCGGTGGTCAGCATCAAGGAGGCTACACTGCCCGCGTTTTGAAGCGCAAAGCGAACCACCTTGGTGGGATCGATGACGCCGGCTTCGATGAGATCTTCATAGGTATTGGTATCGGCATTGTAGCCAAAGGCGCCTTCGCCACTCTTGACCTTATCAATTACTACGGAACCCTCGAATCCGGCATTGTTGGCGATCTGACGCAACGGCTCCTCGATGGCGCGCATGACCACCTTCACGCCCAGCTTCTGGTCGGATTTGATCTTGATCTTTTCCAGCGCGGGTAAGGTTCTCACCAGGGCCACGCCGCCGCCCGGTACAATCCCTTCTTCCACTGCCGCGCGCGTCGCATTGAGCGCGTCTTCCACGCGTGCTTTCTTCTCTTTCATTTCGGTTTCGGTGGCCGCGCCGACATTGATGACGGCCACGCCGCCGATCAATTTGGCCAAGCGCTCCTGAAGCTTTTCGCGGTCGTAGTCCGAAGTGGTCTCTTCGATTTGGGCGCGGATCTGTTTGACGCGTCCTTCCAGGGCCGAGCGGGCACCGGCGCCGTCGACGATGGTACTATTGTCTTTATCGATGGTGACCCGTTTGGCTTTGCCCAGATCGGACAAGGTCAAATTTTCGAGTTTGATGCCCAGATCTTCGGAAACCACCTGGCCGCCGGTCAAAATCGCGATGTCTTCGAGCATGGCCTTGCGACGATCGCCGAAACCCGGTGCTTTGACCGCGGCCACTTGCAACGTGCCGCGCAGTTTGTTGACCACCAGGGTGGCCAACGCTTCGCCATCCACATCTTCGGCGATGATCAAAAGCGGTTTACCCATTTTAGCCACTTGTTCCAAAACGGGGAGCAGATCCTTCATATTGCTTATTTTCTTCTCGTTGATCAGCAGATAGGGATCTTCGAGGGAGGCGACCATTTTCTCGGGGTCGGTGACAAAGTAGGGGGAGAGATAGCCGCGGTCGAACTGCATGCCTTCAACCACATCCAGCGTGGTCTCCATGGATTTGGCTTCTTCCACGGTGATGACGCCTTCTTTGCCCACTTTGTTCATGGCTTCGGCGATAATGTTGCCGATGGTCTCGTCGTTGTTCGCGGAAATGGTGCCGACTTGGGCGATTTCACGTTGATCCTTGGTCGGTTTGCTCATTTTGTGAAGTTCTTTGACGGCTACTTCAATGGCTTTTTCGATGCCGCGCTTGATCGACATGGGATTGTTGCCGGCAGCCACCAACTTCTGGCCTTCTTCATAGATAGCCCGCGCCAGGACAGTAGCTGTGGTGGTGCCGTCACCGGCCATATCACTGGTTTTGCTGGCTACCTCTTTGACCATCTGGGCGCCCATGTTTTCGAACTTGTCTTCCAGTTCGATCTCTTTGGCCACGGTGACGCCGTCTTTGGTCACGGTAGGCGATCCCCAAGACTTGTCAATGACGACATTGCGTCCCTTGGGGCCCAAGGTTACCACCACCGCATCGGCGAGGGTTCTGACGCCTTTGAGCATGGCTTCGCGGGCTTTCATGTCATACTTGATTATTTTCGCGCTCATTTGATATCCTCCGTTTATTGATAACGATTCATTTGCTTAGCCAATGACGCCCAGGACGTCGTCTTCACGCATGATCAAAAACTCTTCGCCTTCAATCTTCACCTCGGTACCGGAATACTTTCCGAAGAGAATTTTGTCGCCGGCCTTGATATCCAAGGGCACGCGCTTGCCGTCATCGCCCAATTTGCCGTTTCCGACGGCCACCACTTTTCCTTCGGCCGGCTTCTCTTTGGCCGTGTCCGGGATGATAATGCCGCCCTTGGTCGTTGTTTCTTCAGCTACCCGTTGTACAAGAATGCGGTCCTGCAATGGTCTGAGTTTCATCGTTCTTCGTCTCCTTTTGTTTTTATTCTGGATTGGGCAAAGGGTTCGTGTAAAGATCCCATTTTTATTGGACCATTTTGTTCTCGGTCGTTCCTATCTGTTCAGTTGTTCGCGGCCATCCCTCCTCCCTATCGATATGTTGGATATCCCTTTAATAAAAAGCAGAAGTTTATCCTCCCAAGGCGGCTACTCACCACTGTTTTGCCCCTCTCGTTGAGCCTTTTTTAATGAAGGTCCGGCGGATGGATCTACCGTTAGGCTGCTTCAATCTGGCGTCTCACTCGACCATGAACTAATCGTCACTGCTGACTTTTGTCGTGTCGGCTGATTTGGATTCGCCGGACGTGGCGGTTGTGGGGGTTGTGCC
>JBAQGR010000235.1:0-6642 GCA_049287895.1 Desulfatitalea sp. | reverse complement strand
CCCAATACTTCTTCGGCGCCGATCTGAGCGGCGATCTTCTTGGCGATCTCCATGGTGCGCTTGTAATCCCCCTTGGGCACCGTGAAGGTCATGTCGGTTTTGCCCTCTTTGCGGGTATTCTGGATGATCATATCCACGACGACGCCCGCTTCGGAGATGGGGGAGAAGATTTTTGCGGCGATGCCGGGTTGATCGGGAACTTTGGTCAATGTCACGCGGGCCTGCTTCTTGTCATGGCTGACGCCGGAAACCACCAACTGTTCCATACCCGAATCTTCGCTGACGACCATGGTGCCTTCCTCCTCATTGAATGATGACCGTACGTGGACGGGGATGTTGTACTTTTTGGCGAAACCGACCGAGCGGATCTGCAACACCTTGGCACCCAAGCTGGCCATGTTGAGCATCTCGTCGTAGGTGATGGTTTTCAGCTTACGCGCCTTGGGGCAGACGTTTGGATCGGCCGTGTAGACGCCATCCACATCGGTGAAGATTTCGCACACGTCGGCATTCATGGCCGCCGCAATGGCCACGGCCGATGTGTCCGATCCACCGCGACCCAAGGTGGTGATGTTGCCCTTCATGTCGTAGCCCTGGAAGCCGGCCACCACCACGATGTTCTTCTTCTCGATCAGTTGATGCAGCCGTTTGGCGCCGATCTCTATTATACGGGCGTTGCCGTAATCCGAATCGGTGACCACCTCGGCCTGGTGGCCGAGCATCGATTGGGCCTTATATCCCATGGCGTTGAGCATCATGGCCAACAGTGCGGCCGTGGTTTGTTCGCCGGTGGCCAGCAGTACATCCAGTTCGCGTTTGTCGGGCTCTTTGGCCGCTTTTTGGGCCAGCTCGATCAAGCTGTCGGTGACGCCGGACATGGCCGAGAGGATGACCACCACAGCGTTGCCTTGATCGAATGTTTTGGCCACCCTTTGGGCCACATTGCGGATCCGGTCGATGTTGGCCACCGAGGTGCCGCCGAATTTCTGAACGACAAGGGCCATAATTGTTCCTCTAAGTAGTCATGCAGGGTGTTATTGACGACGATAATTGCAAGGGCGAAAGTTCTATTCCTTACCTTAATGCTTAATACTCTCCGCCCATAATTTGACCGTCTCCATTATCAAATTGACCATTTCAAGTCCATAGCCAAATAGGCGTATGTGATGGGATGCGTCATCGCCGAGGGTGAACTCGATTTTCAGGTTCTCCGCCGGCCAGGCCTCGTCGGGCAAACGTTCGGCCCACTCCACGGCCACCACGGCGTCGTTGCCCAGGATCTCTCCCAGGCCGATCTGTTCGGCATCCAGCCGGCCGTCGAGGCGGTAGAGATCGACGTGGTAAAGGGGCAGGCGGCCCGGATACTCGTTGATCAAGGCGTAGGTGGGGCTAGTGATGGCGTACGCCTCGGGTACCGCCAGGCCCCTGGCCAGGCCCTGAACGAAACAGGTTTTGCCGCTGCCCAGATCGCCGTGCAGCCGCAGGGCGATCCGTTTGCTTATCCGTTGTCCCAAGCAGCGCCCCAGGAGGCGGGTCTGCTCAGGGTCGTGGGTGGTGATGGTGTGCATATGGACAACCTTAAAGCAGCGGTCCGCTCACCGGCGGTGCGGGCGGATCCTCTATCACCCGACGGATGGCCTGGGGCAGGGCGTGCATTACTTCCGTGGCCAGATAGCCCCAAGGGGTGCGGGCGGCCAGGATGTCGGCCGCCAGTCCGTGCAGAAAGACGGCCGCCAGGGCGGCATCTGTAGCCGAGCTTCCCTGGGCCAGCAATCCGGCCACTGCTCCGGTGAGCACGTCGCCCATGCCGCCGCTGGCCATGCCGGCATTGCCCGTGGGGTTGATCCACACCCGGCCGTCGGGCTCGCCGATCAGGGTGCGCGCCCCTTTCAGGATCACCACCACTCCGTACTGTTGGGCCAGGTTGCGCACGGCCGCCACACGATCTTTTTGGATGTCAGGAACGGTTCGTTGGAGCAGGCGCGCCATCTCGCCTGGATGGGGCGTGAGCACGGTGGGCGCTTTGCGCTCGGTGAGCAGGAAGAGATGCTCGGCCAGGTGGTTCAATCCATCGGCATCGATGACAAGCGGCAAAGGGCACATCCGGACGATTCGATGCACCAGGGCCTGGGTTTGGGGCGCGGCTCCCATGCCGGGGCCGACGGCCACGCAGCGTTTGCCTTCCCATGCCCGGGCGACGACATCGAAGGCGGCTTCGGTCAATGTGCCCTTCCCGTCGTCGGGCAGCGGCAGGGTCATGGCTTCGATGGTCTGGGATTCGAGGATGGGGTTGAGGGTGCAGGGAATCGCCAGGGTCACCAGGCCGGCCCCCACGCGCAGGGCCGCCGTGGCGGTCATGGCGGCGGCCCCGGTTTTGCCGGTCGATCCGGCCACCACAAGCAAATGGCCGGTATGGCCCTTATGCGTGTCGGCCGGCCTCTGGGGCAACAGTTTTTGGACGTGACGACCGGTGATCAATTGCTGCCGCGCCTCCACTGCTTCGGCCAGCGAGGGCGGTATGCCGATATCGATCACATCCACCGCACCGCAGTAATCGACACCAGGATGGATCAGATGGCCGATTTTGGCGTAGCCGAAAGTGGCCGTGGCCGTTGCACGAATGCACGGGCCACACGGTTGTCCGGTGTCGCCATTGAGCCCTGAGGGGATATCCACGGCAAACACCGGTCGTTGCAAGGTATTGATGAAGTCGATGACCTCCTTGAAATAGCCCTGCACCTCTGCGTTCAATCCCGTACCGAAGATGGCGTCGATCCAACAGGCGATATGGCGCATGCGGGGGTGTTGCGCGGCGAACGCCTGGGCGTCCGGCATTTCAAAGACCGGCACGTGGAGCGCCGGCAGCAGCATCAGATTGGCGGCGGCATCGCCCTGGACCCGATCGCTTGTCGAGAGCAAAAACACCTGCACCTCGATGCCCCGCTGGGCCAGGTAGCGGGCCATCACAAAGCCGTCGCCGCCGTTGTTGCCGCGGCCGGCCACCACGCCGACGCGGCCCGGTCGCGTGCGGTAGATTCGTTCTAAAAAGCTGCGCGTGGCCCCCCGGCCGGCGTTCTCCATGAGTACCCGTCCCGGAATGCCGAACGCTTCGATAGTTTTTCGATCCAAGGCCTGCATCTCGGCCGCTGTGACGATGCGCATGGGATTTGCTCCCGGTTCGGGTATATGCAATGATCGGGTCAGCAGGCTGTTAGAGCGTTCGAATCAACGCCAGCATGTCGCGGACCGCCGTCTCCATGCCTACTAGAACGGCGCGGGCGACAATGCTCTGTCCGACACTGAACTCATCTACTTCCCTGAGCCCGGTAAAGAGCTTGATCAGCCGGTAATCCAGGCCGTGGCCCACGGCAATATGCATCCGAAGTCGATGGGCCACCTTGACCGTATCCACGATCCTACTGAATTCCTGGCTTTGCAGGGCGGCCGAGTCGGCTGTGCTCAGGCGGCCGGCGTGGATGTGAATCCAATTGGCCCTGGTTTGATGAACCAGTTTGACCTGGTCCGGTTCCGGTGCCACCGAGACCCCCACGCCGATGCCGTTGGCTTGCAGGGTGTCGACCGTTTCCGAGATCAGCTTGCCGTCACCGACCATATCCATACCCATGTCCAGGGCGCCGTCGTCTCGCAGGACCGGCATCAGTACGACCCGCGAGGGTTTGATTTCCAGGGCGAACCCGATCATCTCGGAGGTGGGCGCCATGAAGAGCACCAACCGGCTGTGGATCGTTTGGCGCAACAGGCGTACATCGCGCTCGCGGATGGGGCGGTGGTCCTCGCGCAAATAGACGCCGATGCCGTCGGCCCCCGAAGCGTCGGCCAGCAGTGCAGCGGCTACCGGATCAGGGGTAGGGGCGTGCATGTTCTCGCGCAAGGCGGCGACATAATCCAGCGAAACCGTTAAACTGGCCATTGTTCTTCCTCCATGATGCTCCGATTCAACCCATCAACGCCAGCAGTTCCCGGCTCTTGGCTTCCATGACGTGCGCTTCTTCTTCGGAGTGAATGTGGTCATAACCGAAAAGGTGCAGAATGCCGTGCACCAGCAGTTCATAAAAGCGCTCTTCGGTGGAGAGCGCACCCATTTCGGCTTCCCGGGCACAGGTGTCCATGGAGATGACCACATCCCCCAGCAGCTCCGGGTGGAGATCCCCGTGCGCGCCTTCGCGCATCGGAAACGAGATCACGTTAGTAGGCCCCTGGTGCTGCAAATAGGTCTCGTTGAGTTGGGTGATACGCGGGTCGTCCACGAGCAGCACGGACAATTCACCGTCAGGACATCCCAAGGCGTTTAAGATGGCCTGGGCTCTCTTTTGGACGGTTTGGATCCCGAGGGGCTGGTTTTGCTGCTGATTGTCGATCAGTACTGCCATTTTTTGCCTTCGTGCTCTCCTTGGTCGCGGCATCGGCATATTCGATGCGATGGTGGTGGATGCCGTTTAAAATTTTATTGAAGCTTTTGGCGATGCTGTGCAAATCTTTGAGGGTCAGCTCGCAGCTGTCCAACTGGCCGTCGGAAAAGACTTTATTGATCAGTTGTTGCACCAGGCCCTGAATGCGCGCCGGCGTGGGGTTCTCCAGCGTGCGCGACGCGGCTTCCACCACATCGGCCAGCATGACCAGCCCGACCTCCTTGGTTTGGGGTTTGGGACCGGGATAGCGGAAGTCGTCTATCTTCACGGCGTCGTCGCCCCGGAGTTGCTTGGCTTTTTCGTAAAAGTAATGGATCAGGCTGCTGCCGTGATGCTGCTGGATCGTGTCGATGATGTTCTGACCCAATTTGTGCCGTTGGGCGATCTCCACGCCGTCCTTGACGTGCGCGATGAGAATCAGGCTGGACATGGAGGGGGCCAGCTTGTCGTGTTTGTTGCGACCATCGGTCTGGTTCTCGATGAAGTAGAGCGGTTTTTTGACTTTACCGATATCGTGGTAGTAGCCGCACACCTTGGCCAGTAGCGGGTTGGCCCCGATTTCCGTGGCTGCGGCTTCGACCAGGGAGCCCACGATGACCGAATGATGATAGGTGCCCGGTGCTTCGATCATCAGACGGCGCAAAATGGGGCGATCCAGGTTGGCCAGTTCAAGTAGAGTAATGTCGGTGGTGTAGAGGAAAGCCATTTCGACTAGAGGGGCGACGCCCAAGGTGATGATACCGCAGGTAAGACCGCCTAAAAAAGCCAGGGTTCCGTTCCACGCCAACTCCGCGACACCCGTGGTTGATGTGAAGATTCCGATGGCCACGGCCAGGATGATATTGAGCAGTCCGACCTTGGTGCCGGCCGCGATCACCACCTTGCGTTCGCGGCAATGTTGGACCCAGTAGGCCGCCATGGCATTGCTCACCAGAAAGAATAGGAAGATTTCAAGGCGGCTGCCGAAGAGCATGGCGGCGCAAATGGCGGCCACTAGTCCAAAGGGTAATGCAATCTCCAATCCAAGCACCAGACACACCAGCATGGCCCCGGACGATAAGGGCGCAGCAAAAACGATGGCAGCGGTCGGAACGGCGAAAGTGGCCATGGGGAGCTGTGCGGTGGAGATCAGCAGCCCTATTTTGGCCATCACCAGGACCAAAACCAGCGATAGGGTTAAAAAAAGCAGATTCCTGGTCTTGTCCAGGCGTGCATGGCGCGGTTGGTTGAAGTAGAGGAAATACAGGACGATCAAAACGGTCATCAGGATAATGGCCGCCCCCAACCCCGTGGTGGAGATGCGCTTATCCTTGTTCTGGGCATCCAGGGCGCGCAGCTTAAGCAGCTGGAGGGTCGAAACCCGTTCGCCCTCGCGCAACAACATCTCGCCCGCCTTGATCTTATACATGATCGGCTTGATCTCCGCCAGGGCCAGCCTTCTGCGTTCTTCGGTTTCGTTGCGGTTCAAGGTGATGTCGGGTTGTAACAGGCGTTGGCTGAGGTCCACGATCAGGTTGATCAGGTTGTAGTTCAGATCTTTGACCATGGGTTCGGCCACAATCCGCACCATGGTTTTGGCTTGATCCGGGCCGTAGTATTGGCGCAAGGAGTAGAATGTTTTTTCGGTTTGGGTGGCCACATCCCTTAAAGTGATACCTTTGTCGACCTCCTTGAGCAGGATATCTTTGTTGGCCACCACGCCGTTGGCCATAATGCTTTCAACGATTTTGGCGATCGTCTCGGTCAGTGTGGGCGAAAAAGCTTCGTTGGTCAGAAGCTTTAAGGCCCCGCGGCTGATCTCGATGCCCAGCATGGTTTCAAACTCCTGCCTTTGGATCATAAGGCCATTTTCGATCTCCTGCCTTTGCGAAGTTTCGCCCGCCGTTTGTCCCTCATTGGCCGTGGGGGTGGCCGTGGCGGCGGTAGCAGCGTCGCCCTGTTGGGTGGTCAGGTTCGTCATTATCTTGCGCATGCGACCGAAGGCGGTGCGCACGCGATCTATGATCTGGGGGGCTATACGCGGGTCAAAGTCGTAGACAGTCAGAACCTGGTCGGCAGCTTGCTGCTGGTTGGCGGCCGTGGCGGTCTTGTCCTCCACGAAAAAGTCCTGGGGCGCCTTGATATCCCGCTCGGCGATATCGCCCAGATTGTAGATGGGCTGGCGGACGACCAGGTTGGGATAGAGCAACACCAGAAAGAGACCCACCACCGA
>JBAQGR010000234.1:0-8082 GCA_049287895.1 Desulfatitalea sp. | reverse complement strand
CAAGATTCTTCCACCGGTCTCAACGCGGCGTGGGGACCTGGGCATCCGATGGCCGCAAGTAAACCGGGATGAACCGGCGCACATCGTCCCGATGGCCTTGGGCCAGGCGCTGCGCGCCCAAACGGGCCACCATGCCCGGTTGCAGGGCGTGCAGTCCGGCATCGGCCAGTCGGGCCGTCCGCGCCAGTCGCTCGCCAATCACCGCCGCGTAAAGTTGGGCGCCATTGCCGATGAAGAGGCACGGTTCCCGGCCCAGTTGATTTACCGCATCGACCACCGAACCGGCCTGTTCGGGAAGCATCCGCAGCAGGTTGTCCCCCTGGCGGCGGTACAGCGACCAATAGACCTCCTTGCGTCGGGCGTCGATCATGGGACATACCCATGGGGTGCCGCCCGGGGCCTGGTGCGCCAACACGGCCAGGGTGGAAACACCTACCAGGGGTTTGCCCGTGGCCAGTACCAGCCCTTTGACGGTGCTGATCCCGATGCGCAAGCCGGTGAAACTTCCCGGCCCCCGGGTTACGGCCAACCCGTCCAACGTCGCCATATCCAAGCCCGCTTCCTGAAGAAGGGTACTCAACGCCTCCATGAGCACCTTGGAATGAGTCACGCCCTGGGCGATGCTTCGTTCAGCCATCACCTGCCCGTTCACAAATAGAGCCAGGCCGCACACCTCGGTGGCGGTGTCGACGGCAAGAATGCGCATGGCCTTATTGTCTCTTGGCCGCTTTGGGCTTGCGCGCCGTCGGAGTGCGACGGGCAGTCTTGCCCACGGGCGCCTGAAGCGCGATTTCCAGCACCTCGTTCATGTTTTGGACCGCCACGAACTTGAGTTTGCGTTTGATGGTGGCGGGAATTTCGTCCAGCTCCTTGTTGTTTTTGGCGGGGATCACTACGGTTTTGATCCCGGCGCGCATGGCGCCGAGGGCCTTTTCCTTGAGTCCGCCGATGGGCAGTACCCGGCCACGCAGGGTGATCTCGCCGGTCATGGCCACATCCTTGTCCACCGGTCGATGGGTGACAGCGGAAATGAGGGCCGTGGCCATGGCAATGCCCGCCGACGGCCCATCTTTGGGAATGGCACCGGCAGGCACGTGGATATGGATGTCCAGGTTTTCAAAGGTGGCCGATTTGACGCCTACCGTATCCAGGTAGGCCCGGGAGTAGCTCAAGGCGGCCCGGGCCGATTCCTGCATCACCTCACCGATTTGTCCGGTGACGATCAACTCACCCTTGCCGCGAATTAAACTGGCCTCCACGTAAAGCACTTCCCCACCGGCTTGGGTCCAGGCCAAGCCCGTGGATAGCCCCACCTGGCTTGCCTCCTGGTCGAGTTCTGGGAAGAATTTGGGGACGCCCAGATACTTCTCCAGATTGGAGCGGGTGATGGTGAAGAGGCCTTTTTCGCCTTCGGCGATTTTGCGGGCCGCTTTGCGGCACAATGTGGCGATTTCGCGCTCCAGGTTGCGCAGGCCGGCTTCGGAGGTGTATTCGTTGATGATCGCCGTCATGGCATTCACACTGATGGTCAGCTGTTTAGGCTTGAGCCCGTTTTCTCTGAGTTGTCTGGGGACCAGGAAGTTTTCGGCGATGACCCGCTTTTCATCCTCGGTGTAACCGGATAAATTGATCACCTCCATGCGGTCGAGCAGGGCCGAAGGAATCGTGTCGACGACGTTGGCGGTAAGGATGAACATGACTTGGGACAAATCGAAGGCCAGATTGAGATAGTGATCCGAAAACTCGCTGTTCTGTTCCGGGTCCAGGGCTTCGAGCAGGGCCGACGAGGGATCCCCGCGGAAGTCGGAACCCACCTTGTCGATCTCATCCATCATAAAGACCGGATTGCGCGTGCCGCACGTTTTTAACCCCTGCAGAATGCGGCCGGGCATGGCGCCGATGTAAGTGCGCCGGTGTCCCCGGATTTCGGCCTCGTCGCGGATGCCGCCCAGGGAGATGCGCACGAACTTGCGGCGCATGGCCCTGGCGATGGCCTGGCCCAGGGAGGTCTTGCCCACGCCCGGCGGGCCCACGAAACACAGAATCGACCCCTTCACGTTGGGGTTGAGTTTGCGCACGCTCAGATACTCCAGAATTCGGTCCTTGATCTTATCCAAACCGTGATGGTCCCTATCCAGGGTCACCTTGGCCTGCTGAATGTCGATGATATCCTTGGTGCTCTTCTGCCACGGCATCTCGGTGAGCCAATCCAGGTAGGTGCGCACCATGGAGGATTCGGCGGCATCCGGATGCATCTGCTCCAGCCGCCGCAGCTGTCGTTCGGCCTCGTCCAGGGCCTCCTTGGGCATGCGCGCGCGCTTGATGCGGCGCTTGTACTCGTCGATCTCCTGACCCTTCTCGTCCAACTCGCCCAGCTCTTTGTGGATGGCGCGCATCTGTTCACGCAAAAAGTAATCGCGCTGGCTTTTGGAGATCTCGTCCTTGACGTCCGACTGGATCTTGGCCTGCATGGCGGAAAGCTCGACCTCGCGGCTGAGCATATCATGCACTTTGTGCAGGCGGGCCACCGGGTCGATCAGCTCGATCACCTGCTGGGCTTCGTCGATCTTGAGCCGCAGGTTGGAGGCGACCAGATCGGCCAGCTTACCCGGGTCGTCAATACTTTCGAGGATGCTGCCCACGTCGCCGGTCATTTCACCGCGCAAGGCCAGGATCTTTTCCGAATGCTCCCGGACATTGCGCATGAGCGCCTCGACCTCAATGTTGGGCAGCTCGATCTGGGGTTCCTCTAAAACCTCAATGGACACTTTATAAAAAGAGCGCTTTTGCACATATTGCACGATGCGCGCCTTGGCAAACCCCTGCACCAGCGCCTTGACGCGACCGTCGGGCAGCTTGAGGATGCGCAGGATGCGGCTGACGGTTCCCACTGTGAAAATATCACCGGCCTTGGGGTTTTCCACGGCCGGATCTTTCTGGGTGGCCACAAAAAGGAAACGGTCCTTGGACAGGGCGGCTTCCACCGCGCGCACCGACTTTTCCCGTCCCACAAAAAGAGGCAGCAACATATCCGTAAAAATCACCACATCGCGCACAGGTAGCAGCGGCAACATGGTTGGAATTTGTGTATCGCCGATATCTTCTTCGATAATGCTGATCAGATCATCTTTATCCGTTTCACCCATCGACGGTTCCTATCTCCGATCCACTCGTTTTCACCGTTCCCAAACATGGACGCGGGCCGGTTTTAGTAAAAATTCCGGCTGGATGCCGGAATTTGCGGTCTATCAGTATTTTCCAAATAGAATCAAGAACATATTATAAAGCAAATGTCAATTATGACAACATCTATCTTGATTTTTTAACCGAAGACACCTACAAATACGGGCTGATGCGCGCCACGCCGCCAAAAGCCACCACCGATCCGGCGGCTAACCTGAACGGGATAAGGAGGGCATGACCCCATTGCTGCTTAACGTGTACATCTTCATATTGGGGCTGTGCGTCGGTAGTTTTTTAAATGTGTGCATCTTCCGAATCCCAGCCGGCCGTTCCATCGTGCGGCCCGGTTCGGCGTGCCCGGGGTGCGCAACCCCCATCCGCTGGTATGACAATTTGCCGGTCCTCAGTTACATCATCCTGCGCGGGCGCTGCCGCAACTGCCATAGCGCCATTTCGATACGCTATCCCCTTGTGGAACTGCTCACCGCCTTTTCTACCCTGGCGGTGTGGCTGCATTTCGGTTGGAGCGCCCAAACACCGGTTTACTTTTTATGGGTCGCCGCCCTGCTGGCGATCACCTTTATCGATCTCGACCATCGCATCATCCCGGATTGCATCAGTCTACCGGGCATTCCCATCGGTTTTGCTCTCAGCTTCCTGTTGCCCCAGATGAGCTGGGTCGATTCTTTGCTCGGCATCTTGATCGGCGGCGGCTCGCTCTATGCGGTGGCCTGGGTCTATCAATTATTAACCGGCAAGGAGGGCATGGGTGGCGGCGACATCAAATTGCTGGCCATGATCGGCGCGTTCATCGGCTGGCAGGGCGTGCTGTTCACCATCATGGCCTCTTCGCTGGTGGGCACGCTGGTCGGAGTGGTCGTGATGATTCGGATGGGCCAGGGGATGAAGCTGGCGGTCCCTTTTGGGCCTTTCCTGGCCATCGGTGCGATACTCTACCTGTTTTTTGGCCCCCAGCTCATCGACTGGTACCTAAATCGCTTTTTAATGTGACCCCTGACCGTGAACACTGTTCCCGCCCGGGTTCCACAACAACGGATGATCGAATGAAAATTGCCGTCCTATCCGATATTCATGGAAACTTTGAGGCCATGGGCAAGGTGCTGGCCGACGCCGATCGGTTGCAGGTGGATCATGTGGTCTGCCTCGGCGACTGCATCGGCTACGGTCCCGAACCGGAAGCGGTGATTGCGGAGGTCCGCCGGCGGGCCATTCCCGCCATCATCGGCAACCATGAAATGGCCGTGTGCGATCGCGTTCACCTCAATTGGTTTAACCCCATGGCCCGGGCATCTCTGGAAAAAACCCTAACCATGTTGAGCATGGAGTCCATGGACTTTATCAAGACCTTGCCCTATTATCGGGTCCTTTTCGGATGCCGATGTGTCCACGGGTTCCCGCCCGATTCGGCTCAAACCTACCTGTTTCAAAAGGCTGCCCCTGAACTGCGCAAGACGTTTCTGGCCATGGCCGAACCGATCTGCTTCATCGGTCATACCCACGATCTGGAAATCATTCGGTTCGATGGCCAGCAGGTGGAACGCCGCCCGATGCATGAGGGCGTCACTGCGTTGAACCCGGACGATCGCTATATGATCAACGTGGGTAGCGTAGGCCAACCCCGGGACGGCACCAACCACGCCAAGTATCTCCTATGGGACCAGGACCAGGCTCGCATCGAAGTACGGTTCATCGCCTACGACATTGCCGCCACGGTGGCCAAAATCGAAGCCGCGGGGCTGCCCGCCACGCATGCCACGCGTCTGTGGTAAAACCATTGTGAGTATGGATTGGGCCATTGGCCACTTTTCTGAATCGTTGACGCTATGAAACACATCGGACGCTATATCATCCGCGGTTTGCTGGGCCGCGGCGGCATGGGCAAAGTCTTCAAGGTCGAACTGCCTGCCATCGGTAAAACCGCGGCCCTCAAGTTGCTCGATCCCGATCCGCTGCTGGCCAAGCTGCTGGGCATGCAAAAGCTGCGCGATCTTTTCGTTGCCGAAGCCAAAACCATGGCTCGTCTGAACCATCCGCACATTGTGGATCTGCACGACTTTGACGAGGACCAGGGCAAGCCCTTTTATGTGATGGCCTTCTACGCCAATAATATAGGCGCCCTGATCGGTGAGTCCTACCAAGCCGACAGGCCCTCCCGGATCATCCGCGCCGACAAGGCCCTATATTACGTGCGCCAGACCCTCGACGGCCTGGCTTGCCTGCACGATGCCGGCATTGTCCACCGTGACGTGAAGCCATTCAATCTGCTCGTTACCGAACGGGACACCATCAAAATATGCGACTTCGGCCTTTCCAAACTGCGTGGTGAAGCCTTTGCCGGTCCCTCCCATCTCAATGTGGGATCGCCCTTCTATGCCGCTCCAGAACAGGAAAAAGCCCCAGACGCGGCAGCGCCGAACGCCGATCTCTACCCGCTGGGCGTCATGCTCTACCGCATGCTCACCGGCCGCCTGCCCGAGCACCCGCCGCGCCACGCGATGTATAGGGCGCCCAGTCGCCTCAACACCGAACTGGATGGAGAGTGGGACCGTTTCATCGCCCAGGCCATGGCCGTTGCGCCCCAAGAACGCTTTGCCAGCGCCGGGGAGATGCTGCGGGCCTTGGACAATCTGGACCTGTATTGGCAACGGCTCAAAGAAAAAGCCTGCGCACTGAGGGCTACCGCGGTTGTCAACCGGCCCGAAGCGCAGCTATCGTCAGAACTCCGCACAGCACCCGTCAAACTCACGCCCCGGGCCGCGGCCCACCAATTTGGTCTTGACCTTCTGTGGCGGCCCCGCGTTTTCACGGCCAATCGCTATGAAGCACTATCGGCGGAGATTGTTGCCGACCCGGCCACCCGCCGGGTCTGGCAACGCACGGGCAGCAGTTTTCCATGTACCTGGCAACAGGCGCATACTTACATCCAGAGTCTCAATGCGGAGCAATTCGCGGGCCGCGGCCGCTGGCGCCTGCCCACCATCGAAGAATTGATCACGTTGCTGCGCCCCACCCCGCAGCTCCAGGAGCTTTGCATTGCGCCCCTGTTCGGTCCCACCCAGCGGTGGCTCTGGAGTTCGGACCGACGCTCGTTTACGGCCGCCTATTATGTGGATGTGCAATTGGGTTTCGTGGGATGGCAGGATTTCAGCGCACCTTACTACGTGCGTGCGGTGTGTACCATGGATCACGATTAAGCGATCCCCACAAAATCGAAATTCATTTTTGCCTGAAACTTTTCAATGCGCTTGAAGATCTCTTTGAGCATGGTCTGCTCGATGCGGGTCAACCGCTTGGGATTGATAAAATTGTCCGGCGGCGTTTTTTGATCCAACACAGCCGTCACCTGACGCACAAAGCGGAGCTGCATCAGGAAGCTGTATGCCTTTTCCAGTTCGTCATGTTCTTCGCGGCTGATCACCTGCTTCAAGAAGAGTTGATGCAACCGCTCCAGGGTATTGGTCACCTCGACCCCATTTTTGAGGCTGTAAATGCGGGCGAAATCCACGATGGGCATCATGGCGCTTTTGATATCCAGGGCATCGCGGTGCTCTCCCTTGGATTCGACGACAAAGTTGCGAAAGAAACCCAGGGGGGGCCTGAAGTTGAGCGCATTCTCGGTCATATAACGCAAAAAGCCCGACCAGCGGCCGATGGCGCTGTACAGGTGATTGCGCAAATCATCCACCAAGCGCAGTTCACCATAAGCCCCACGAAAATCAAAAAAGATGCTGGCCTGTAACAGATCCTCGGGCTGAGCCGCATGGATCCACTGCAAAAAATAGGCTTTCCAGGCGCTCAGCGGCTGACACCAGCGGGGGTTTTGGGCCATGACATCGCCCCGGCACAGGGCATAGCCGGCCTGGGCGAGCATGGCGCAGACCTTTCGGCCCAGCTCCTGAAAATAGGGACGGGCCTTATCCGACTCCGCTTCTTCCACATCATCGAAAATGATGGCGTTGTCCTGGTCGGTTTTCAGAGTCTGTTCGCCGCGCCCCTCGCTGCCCATAATCATGAAGGCAAAGGCGATGGGCGGCGGCCCCATCTCCTGCAACGCGAATCCGATCACCTTTCTCAAAATGGCATCGGAGAGGGTTGAGATCAAACGGTTGACATGGCGCGCCTCGGCGCCGTTGCTGATCAAGTCTTTGACCAGCCTGGGCAGACGCTGGTGCTGGGCGACGATCTCTTCCAAAGATTCGGCCTTGGCGACATTGTGCAACAGAAAGATCGGCGATTGTCCCTGGGCCGAGATCAGTTCGCGATTGGAAAACATGCCG
Organism: Desulfatitalea sp.; assembly: GCA_049287895.1. GTDB lineage: Bacteria > Desulfobacterota > Desulfobacteria > Desulfobacterales > Desulfosarcinaceae > Desulfatitalea. The sequence goes on along the minus strand of JBAQGR010000234.1, from coordinate 601 downwards.
ACCATCTGTCCCTTGGCGTCGGTCACCGCCAAATGTTTGATGTTGTGCTGCATCATGTTCATGAGCGCCTCGAACACCATGGCCTGATCGCTGATGGTGCGCAATGGCGAAGACATGACCTCCACGGCCCGGCGGCGGATATCGTAACCGCTGGCGATCACTTTGTAGGCCAGGTCACTGTCGGTGAGAATGCCGGCGCTGTGGCGTTTGGATCCAGGGATAATCACATAAGTGCTTTTTTCCTGGCGCATTTTCAGGGCCGCCTGTTGAATGGTCATTTTGGCGGTCCCGAAAATGGGGGTGGTGTTGTACAGCTGGCCAACGGACAGGTGAAACAGCTGGACACCTTCTTCGGGTGGCGTGGCCGAACGGGCGATAATGGCGGCATAGGATTTGTCCAGCATGCGTTTACCAAAAGTATCGGTGAAGAACTCGCTGAACTCCGCGTGCTCTGCGCACAGTTGCAGAAATATCTTTTTGGGCAGTATGTAAAAACTGCTATCCTCGGTCACCTCAAGGGAACGCACCGCCAGACCGTCGTTGACCAGCATGGAGATACCTCCATAAAAATCGCCCTCGGAGAGAATGTCCAACATGGTCT
>JBAQGR010000233.1:0-6096 GCA_049287895.1 Desulfatitalea sp. | reverse complement strand
AGGTGCGCAAGGCGGCCCTGGGGCTGGCGCAGATCGGCCTGCAAAAAGGCCAGACCATTGCCCTGATCACCGACAATATCCCCGAGATGCTCATCGTGGCCATCGGCGCCCAGTCGATAGGCGCGATCTCCGCCGCGATCTACCAGAGCAGCCTGCCCCATGAAATCGCCGATATCCTCAACTATATCGAGGCCAGTTTTGTCTTTTGCGACGACCAGGAACAGGTGGACAAGCTGGTGGAAGTGCGCACCAAAATTCCGCGGGTGCAAAAGGTTATCTATGAAGATCCCAGGGGCATGCGCGGCTATCGTTCCGACGATTGGTTCGTGTTCATCGACGACATTTATCGCTTGGGTGAAGCCGCAGAGCAAAGCGAATCCGAGCGTTTCGATGCACTGGTGGACCAGGGCCGACCGGATGATGTGTGCCACTTGTGTCTGACCTCCGGCACCACGGGTCTGCCCAAAGGGGCCATGATGACCCATCGCAACTACATCAACATGGGGACGCAAATCACCAAGGTAGACCCGCTACACGCCGACGACGAGTATGTCTCGTTTCTGCCGTTCGCCTGGATCGGCGAGCAGATGAACTCGTTCGGCGTGGCCCTGGCCACCGGCATCGCCATCAACTTTCCCGAGTCGGTGGAGACCATCATGGCCGACCTCAAGGAGATCGGGCCGCACTTCATGTTCGGCGCGCCGCGCATCTACGAAACGATCCGCTCCCAGATCTGGCTTAAAATCGACGAGACCTACTGGCTCAACCGCAAATGCTATCATTACTTCATGCGCATCGGGCAGCAGGCGGCCGCATTTCGCATGGCCGGCCGCAAGATGCCCCTTAAGTTGGCCGTGCTGGCCTGGCTGGGCAAGACCATGGTGTTCAATCCCCTGATCAATCAACTGGGGTTGCTGCGCCTGCGGCGCGCCTACACCGGCGGGGCGGCCCTGGGGCCGGAGCTGTTCACCTTCTACCAGGCCATCGGCGTCAACCTCAAGCAGATCTACGGTCAGACCGAAATCACCGGCATCGCCTACATGCACCGGGATGGCGACGTGCGGTCCGACACCGTGGGCAAGCCCCTGCCGGGCACCGAGTGCCGTATCTCGGAAAAGGGCGAAATCCTCTCGCGCTCGGCTTCGGTGTGCGCCGGCTACTTCAAGCTGCCGGAAAAGACTCAGGAGCTGCTCATAGACGGCTGGCTCCATTCGGGCGATGCCGGCTACATCGACGACAACGGCCACCTGGTGGTCATCGACCGGGTTTCGGATGTGATGCACACCTGCCAAGGCTTGATGTTCAGCCCCATGTTTCTGGAGAACAAACTCAAGTTCAGCCCTTACATCAAAGAAGCGGTCATTTTCGGCAACCAGAAGGATTTCGTGGCGGCCCTGGTCAACATCGACCCGATCATCGTGGGCAAGTGGGCCGAAGACCGGCGCATCTCGTTTACTACCTTCATGGATCTGTCCCAGAAAAAAGAGGTAGCCGATCTGATGCACCAGGAGATCGTCGCCATCAATGCGGCCGTGGAAAAGGAGCATTTCAAGATCCGGCGGTATGCCATTTTATACAAGCTGCTGGATGTGGACGACGGCGAACTGACCAAGACCGGCAAGATCCGCCGCGAGTTCGTGCAGCAGCGCTATCAATCGCTCTACGACGCCCTGTACGACCCGTCCGTGCAGAGCAAAAAGGTCCAGGCCACCTATCAATACCAGGACGGCCAGACCACGGTGGTGGAGACGGAGATGACTTTCTATTCGGTAGAATAGAATGCAAAAACCTAAAAGCTAAAAACGATATGTAACTATCATGACCTACTTCCTCCAACTCGTCGTCAGCGGTATCGTGGTGGGCTCGATTTATGCCCTGTCGGGTCTGGGGTTTGTGCTGATCTACAAATCTTCCCGGGTGCTGAATATCGCCCACGGCCAGATCATCGCGTCGGGCGCCTTTATCACCTATGCGCTGACCGTATGGATCGGTGTACCGCTGTATCTCTCCTTTTTCATCAGTATGGGGGTTACCTTTTTTCTGGCCATGAGCGTGGAGCGGGTGTTTCTACGCCGTCTGATCGGCGAGCCGATCATCTCGGTGATCATGGTCACCATCGGCCTGATGTCGATCCTCGACGGTATTATCTACCTGACCCCCTTCGGCACTTTCAACTATTCGTTTCCGGACTTCTTTCCCAAAACGCCCATCGGCCTGGGTCCGGTCTCCATCTCCTGGACCCAGATGGCGGGCGTGATCATTACTTTCGTGCTTATCGGTATTTTTTCCTGGTTTTTCAAACGCTCCACGGTCGGGATCTCCATGCGCGCCGTCTCCGATGACCAACTGGCCTCCATGTCCGTGGGCATCTCGGTGCCCAAGGTGTTCGGGCTGGCCTGGGCCATGGCCGGCATGAGCGCGGCGGCGGCCGGCGGGATCATCGGCAACATCACCGGGCTGAATTTCGAAACCCTGCACGCCTTCGGCATTATCGTCTTTCCGGTGGTGATTCTGGGTGGCCTGGACTCCATCGTGGGCGCGGTGGTGGCCGGCATCATCATGGGCTTGATCCAGCAGTTTGCCTCCGGTTACCTGGACGGTATGTGGGGACTCAACGGCACCGCCGATGTGCTGCCCTACATCATTCTGCTCGTTATTTTGCTGTTCAAGCCCCACGGCCTGTTCGGAACGCATGAGATTGAAAGGGTCTGAAGGATTCGGCGGGGAGGCTGCAGGCCGAAGACGGAAGGTAGGAAAAGTAAACCTGTAAGTAAATGGAATAATGCTATGTCGGCCAATCGCTGGTTAGCCACAGGCAACTTCTTCAGCGCCTACAAAGAAGAACAGCGCATCTTTGCCACTCATCTGGATCGCGCGGTCTTCTGCACTTTTCTCGTGGTATTGTTTGTCTGGCCCCTGTGCTTCGAGATCAGCAACAAATACATGCTGGTGATCGACAACATTTTGATCGCCATGGTGGCCATTATCGGCTTGAATCTGGTCACCGGTTTTGCCGGCCTGATCTCCATCGGCCACGCCGCATTTGTGGGCGTGGGGGCCTATACGCTGGCCCTGTTCTCCCGTTCCATGGGGGACTCCCACGTGATCATCACCCACGCCTGGCCCCTGATGCTGATCTTCTGCGGCGCAATCGGCGCGTTGTTCGGCGCGTTTGTTGGATTACCGGCCCTGCGTCTCAGGCACCTTTATCTGGCCATTGCCACCCTTTCGTTCCAAATGATCTTCCAGTGGACCATCAATTTTTTGCCGCTCTTCAACCAGGGCCAGACCATTCCCGTCGGCCGGGTCTTTTGGTTCACCGGAGAGGTCTCTCGGAAGAATCATTACTTCTTCTGGTACTACGTGACGCTCTGCATCGTCGTGGTGTGCGGTCTGGCGGTGCGCAATCTGTTGCGCACCCGTTACGGCCGCAGCCTGGTCGCGGTGCGCGACAATGACCGGGCCGCCGATGCCATGGGCATGCACCCGGGCCTGACCAAGGTGTACGCTTTTGCCCTGGCCGGCTTTTTTGCCGGGGTGGCCGGTGCGTTGCACGCCTATCTCTACCGGGGCGCCGGCATCGAATCCTTCACGCTGCACCAATCCATCACCTACCTGGCCATGGCCATCGTGGGCGGCCTGGGCACACTGACCGGCGCTTTCTGGGGTCCGGCGGCCATTCGCCTGCTGGACTTGCAGGTGGAGAATCTGGTCGAATGGTCGGCGCAATTTTTGCCGGCCAACATGAACCTGGCCACAGCCCTGAAGCCCTTGACCTTTGGATTGGTGATTGTTTTGTTCCTCATGTTTGAACCGCGCGGTATCGCCAATTGGTGGCGGATTTGCCGCACGTACGTCAAACTTTGGCCTTTCCGGTACTGAGCCGGCGAGGTCTCGACCGTGAACGTTATAGATGGGCAGGCTCACAAACGCCCGAAAGAAGGAGGGGAAAATGCAACACCGACAATTATGGATGGTCCAAATCATGGTGGCCCTGGTTCTGTGTCTGGCATTGGCAACGCCGTCCCATGCCGCGGATGTGTACAAACTGGCCTTGTCGCTGGCCATCACCGGTCCCACATCGGACGCGGGCAACCCTTACTCCAAAGGCGTGGAAGACTATATCCGCTACGTCAACGACACCAAGATGCTCAAAGATGCCAGCGTCGAATGCCCGATCCGCGACGATCAGTACCAGACCGATATCACCAAACGCAACTTCGAAGATTTTTTGGCCAACGGGATCGTGCTCTACCTGAACTACTCCACCGGCAGCACTCTGGCACTGAAACGTGATTTTGAGGAAGAAAAGATTCCGACGATCCCAGCCTCTTTCCACGCCGGCAACCTGGTGGATTCCACCTACATCTTCCTGCCGATCTCTTCCTATTCGGACCAGTGTATCGGTCTGGCCGAGTATCTCGTCAACAACCACAAGGGCGGCACGCCCCAGGTGGCCATGTTCATCCATCCCTCGGCTTTCGGCCGCGGACCGGTGGAAGATGTACAAAAGGTCGTGGGGGCAGGCCTGAAGATGGATATCGTCGAGGTGGTCGAACACGGTAAGGATCTGGACAACACGGCTATGCTCCAGCGGCTGGTGAGTAAAAACGTGCGCTACGTGATCAGTCAGACCGTGCAATCCCCGGTGGCGACGTTGCTCAAGGATGCCCAGCGGCTGGGATTGGTTGCCACTTCGTTCGGCCAGGAAGGCAAGCTGACCTTCCTGGGAGCGCACTACACTGGCGGCAACGATCTGATCGAACTGGCCGGTACGGCCGCCGAAGGCTTCTACTGGACTACTTCCTATACCTTGACTTCGGAACCGGGCGAAGGCACTACCTTTCAGTTGATGCTGGCCAAGAAGTACGGCCGCGACGATAAAACCGCCAACTCCCATAACTACACCAATGGCATGATGGTGGCGCAAATGGCCGTGGAGGCCATTCGCCGGGTCAAGGCCAAAGGCGCTAAGGTCACCCGCGAAAGTCTGTACGCCGAACTGAACGCCATGAACGGAGCCAACGCCTATTCGCCGGGCAATACGGTGGGACCGGTCACTTATTCGCCCACCGACCACGCCGGCGTGGACAGCCTGCAGATCTATGCGGTCAAGCTGGGTGTCTTCAAGGCGGTGGGCAAGCCATTTACGCCGACCTATGTCGCCAAGACCAAATAGTACTATCCATGGTAGCAATGCTGTTGGGTGGGGGGCGCCCCCGCCCAACAGCCGCATCAATCCCAAAATCGATTGACAGCCATCGGTCAGGACCATGACAACCGTTACGCAAAAAGAGCGCTTATTGGAAGTCAACAACATCGAGGTGGTCTATAACGACATCATCCAGGTTCTGCGTGGGGTGAGCCTCAGCGTCGCCCGGGGCGATATCGTCGCGTTGCTGGGTACCAACGGTGCGGGCAAGACCACTACCTTGCGGGCCATCAGCGGCCTGCTCAAACCCGAGAACGGTTTTATCCGCGATGGCCTGATCTCCTTTGACGGGCATGACCTCACCAACATGCTGGGCACCCAGGTGGTCCATCTGGGCGCAGTCATGGTGCCCGAAGGACGGCGCGTATTCAAACATCTGACCGTGGATGAGAATATCCGCGTCGGGTCGGTGACCCGTAAGGACGGCAGTGTCCCGGTGCGCAAGGATCAGGAGCGCATGTACGCCCACTTTCCGCGTTTGTCCAAGATCACCAACCGTCTGGCCGGATACTGTTCGGGCGGCGAACAGCAGATGGTGGCCATCGCCCGGGCCCTCATGGCCGCCCCCAAAATGCTCATGCTCGATGAACCCTCGCTGGGACTGGCGCCGCTGCTGGTCAAAGAGATTTTCGAAAACGTGGTGCGAATCAACAAGGAGACCGGCACCACCATTTTGGTGGTCGAACAAAATGCCAAGACGGCCCTGGCCATCGCTGACTATGCCTATATCATGGAGTCGGGCAAAATTGTTTTGGAAGGTCCTTCGGAAAAATTGAGAGACAATCCCGATGTCAAAGAGTTTTATATGGGTGTCACCCAGGGCGGTGGCCGCAAATCGTTCAAGGAAGTAAAGTCGTACAAGCGGCGCAAGCGGTGGATGTGAT
>JBAQGR010000232.1:0-3741 GCA_049287895.1 Desulfatitalea sp. | reverse complement strand
TTCACCCGGCTTTTAGTGGGCCGTAGAGCAAGCTATCACACCCTCGCTAAAAATACATTAAATCGGCGTGAGTCAAAACAAATATTTGACTTAAGTCAATTCCTTCTCGCGCGGCTCTCCCGATAATGCAAATCGGCACGCATATGAACAAACGATTTGACCGGTTTGAAATGGTCTAGTAGCTTAGATTGTCTACCGTGCTGGCTCCATGACCATGGCATTCAATTCCGGCAAATCTTGGTTTCTCTTTTCAACACCGACGGAACAGCGTCCTTTTCCTATCTTCATCGAGGAGCGATCATGCCTGTTTTCAGCTATTTGGCCTACCCTATAAAAGGGCAGAAGCAGGGGCTTTTGAAAGCACTTTCAGCCCTCGAGCACTGCAATGTCATCGCGGCGGACAAGGAAGAGGTGTTGATTCTGGTGACCGATACGCCGGATGACGATTCCGAGAAAGTACTTCAAAACCAATTGAAAGCACTGGCCGCATTGCAATCCCTGAGCATGACGTTTGGGCACGGGGATGAATGAGCCTTGAGCGCCTTAAACCTTAAAAACCGGCTGCGATAGAAGGAGCTGCGCATGACAATGAACCGACGGGAATTTATTAAAGCCATGGCCTTGAACAGCGCCGCGCTGGCAGCGGCCACCCTCTTTCCCGGGATCACCTTCGGGGCCTGGCAAGGCGAAGAGATTGCCGCGGGATCTATCGAGTGGAAGAAAACCCCCTGCCGCTTCTGTGGGACCGGATGCGGGTTGCTGGTGGGGGTTGCCGCTGACCGGGCCGTCGCGGTCAAAGGCGACCCCAACTGTTCGGTGAACAAGGGGCTGTGCTGCGTCAAGGGGTATCACTCGGTGCAGATCCTTTACGGTAAAGACCGTTTCAAGCAGGCCCTGATCCGCAAAAACGGCAAGCTGGAGCCGGCGCCCATCCAGGAAGCCCTCGACCTGGTGGCGGCCAAGATGAAAGCGATCATCGCGAGCCACGGCAAGGATGCGGTGGCCATCTACGGTTCGGGCCAGTGGTCCATTGCCGACGGCTATGCGGCCTCCAAGCTGTTCAAGGGGTGCATCGGCACCAACAATGTGGAGGCCAATGCCCGTCTGTGCATGTCCAGCGCGGTCACCGGCTTTATGACCAGCTTCGGGCTGGATGAGCCCATGGGCTGCTATGACGATATCGACCACGCCGATGTCTATGTGACCTGGGGCAACAACATGGCGGAAATGCATCCGGTGCTCTTTTCGCGTATGATCGCCAACCGCAAGAGCCGCACCCATGTCCGAATCATCGATTTCGCCACCCGCACCACCCGCTCCAGCCAAGCCGCCGACAAATCGATCCTTTTCAAGCCCCAGACCGACCTGGCCGTGGCCAATGCCATCTGCTACGAAATCATCCACAACGACTGGGTCAACCGGGACTTTGTGAAGAAGCATGTCTCCTTCCATAAAGGATTAACCAACATTGGCTACGGCACCGAAGATCATTTCGCTTTCACGGACAAGGAGGAGAATTCCAATTTCGACGAGTATAAGAATTTCTTAAAAGAGTATACTCCCGAGAAAGTGGAGAAGATCTCGGGCGTGCCGGCCAAGGATATCCGCTATCTGGCCGCCCTTTACGGCGATCCGGGCAAGAAGGTCACCTCCTTCTGGTGCATGGGCATGAACCAGCACACCCGCGGCACCTGGATCAACAACCTGGTCTATAACATCCATCTGTTGACCGGCAAGATATCGACCCCCGGCAACAGCCCCTTCTCGCTCACCGGCCAGCCCAGCGCCTGCGGCACGGTGCGCGAAGTGGGCACTCTGACCCACAAGCTGCCCCACGGGGTGGTCATGAAGGAAGAAGACCGCAAGATGGCCGCCGAAATCTGGAATGTGCCGGTCACCAATATCGACCCCAAACCCACCTACCACACGGTGGAGATGTTCCGGGCCCTGGACCGCGGCGACATCCGCTTCATGTGGATTCAGGTCACCAATCCCATGGTCACCATGCCCAACCTGACCCGCTACCGCAACGGCGCCCTCAAGGAGGACCGCTTTGTGGTGGTCTCCGAGATCTATCCCACACCCACCTCGGATGTAGCCGATGTGGTGCTGCCGTCGGCCTTGTGGATCGAACGCGAGGGCTTTTTCGGCAATTCGGAACGGCGCACCCAGCACAACGAACGCATCGTGCCCCCTCCCGGCGAGGCCATGTGCAACACCTGGCAGTTGATCGAAGTGGCCCGGCGCCTGGGTTATGAGAAGCAGTTTCCCTGGCCCCGGGAGCGCTACATCGAAGATATCTGGAACGAATATACGCGTTTTCATGACAGTCCCAAGCACCGCATGGCCCCGTACAAGGTGCTCAAGGAGCGTCCCGGCGTGCAGTGGCCCTTTGTGGACGGCAAGGAGACCAAGTGGCGCTACAACCCCAAGTACGACCCCGCGGCCAAAGGCGAAGATTTCCATTTCTACGGCAAACCGGACAACAAAGCCTGGATCTGGATTCGGCCTTACGAGCCGGCCGCCGAATCGCCCGACAATGAATACCCCTTCTGGCTCAACACCGGCCGGGTGCTGGAACACTGGCACACCGGCTCCATGACCCGCCGGGTGCCCATCCTGCACAAGGCCATGCCCGAGTCCTATGTGGAGATCCACCCCGAAGATGCCGCCGAGCTGGGCATCGTCAACGGCGGCAACGTCAAAATCAGCTCCCGTCGCGGCGCCATCGTCATGAAGGCCAGCATCGAGGGCCGCGGCAATCCGCCCAGGGGCATGGTCTTCGTGCCGTTTTTCGACGAGAAGTATTTGATCAACGAAGTGACCCTGGATGCCTTCTGCCCCATTTCCAACCAACCGGACTATAAAAAGTGCGCCGTCAAAGTGGAGAGAGCCTGATGGACTCATCAGAAAAGCGCCTGGGAAAGATCTTCCCGCTTTTTGCGGGAACGTGCCTCCTGCTGCTGCCGTTGATCGTCTATTCGGCCTTTTCTTCAGCCTCCGAAGAAAAGCCCTCTGACGTTGCGCCGGCGCAGACGTTTGCATTCGATCACAACGGCGGCGTCATCTTCGAAAGTTATACCCGCATCACCGAAGCATACTTAAACGCCGCCTCACCCGTGAGAACCCTGCCCGAGTACTACGCCCGCCGGCAATACTGGGGCGCGCCCCCCTTTATTCCCCACAAGGCAATGGATGAAGCCGGCGAAGCGGTCACCTGCCTGGCGTGCCATGAAAAAGGGGGCTGGACCGCGGAGCTCAAGCGCCATACACCGCTTACGCCCCATCCAGAGAAGAGCGAGTGCCGCCAGTGTCATGTGCCCCAGGGGGAGGGCGCTTTGTTTGTGGAGAGTCTCTGGGTAAGCACGGCGCCGCCCCAATTGGGCCGATCCCATCTGCCCGGCAGCCCGCCACCCATTGCCCATCCCCTCCAGATGCGCGAGAACTGCATCGCCTGCCATGTGGGGCCGGCCGCCGTGGAAGGCATCCGGGTCAATCACGCCTCCCGGGGGAACTGCCGGCAGTGCCATGTGCCGGATCTTTTCAAAGGGGTGTTTGAACGCAGCCCGGTGAAGTAGCACATAGAGGTGTCATGAAAAACCAACTGTCCAACCGTCGTTTTTGCATTGTCCTGACGCTTCTATTGATCGCCATGCCGGGATTGGCCATCAAGGTCTATTGCGACCAGGAGGGGGTCAAGGCCATTATCAAGCAGGCGGACCAGCCCTTGAGTACTTCGGC
>JBAQGR010000231.1:0-11542 GCA_049287895.1 Desulfatitalea sp. | reverse complement strand
ATGATCAGCACGGTCAGGGGAATGATCACCAGCAGGCGCTGTCTGGCCGCCTGCATGTATTCGAACTGGCCGCTCCAGACGATGCTGTAGCCGGCCGGCAGCTTGATATGGCTGCTTACGGCCTTCTGGGCGTTTTTAACATAGGTGCCGATGTCGACACCTTGTATATCCACATAGATCCAGGCCGTGCGCCGGGCATTCTCGCTCTTGATGCTGTCCGGATCGTTGCGGATCGTGATCGTGGCCAACTGGCCCAGGGGGATATGCCGTCCGCCGGCGGCCGGTACGAGCACCCGCTTGAGCGACTCCAGGTCGCTGCGAAAATCCCGGTCGTAGCGAACGTTGATGGGGTAGCGCTCCAGCCCCTCCACGGTCTCGCTGATGTTCATGCCGCCCACGGCGGACTGAATGACCTCCTGGATCGTTCCCACATTGATGCCGTAGCGCGCCGCCGCCGGGCGGTCGATGTGGATGTCGAGATAGGAGCCGCCCACGGTGCGCTCGGCAATGGCCGACAGGGTCCCGGGTACCGTGCGCATCACGGCCTCGATCTGCACGCCCAGTTGACCCAGGGTGGCCAGATCCGGCCCCATGACCTTGATGCCCACGGGCGTCTTGATACCGGTGGAGAGCATGTCGATGCGGGTTTTGATGGGCATGGTCCAGGCGTTGGTCAGGCCCGGAAACTGGATGGAACGGTTGAGTTCGTCGATGAGTTGATCCACCGAAATTGTCTTCTCTTCGGGCAGCACCCGGCGCAGCGGCTTTTTCAGCAGTTCGCTCCAGGCCGGCCAGGCCGAATAGAAGCGGTGGGCCGGCACCTTGCGCCACTCCTCTTCCGGCTTGAGCATGATGGTCGTTTCCACCATCATCATCGGCGCTGGGTCCGTGGCGCTCTCGGCCCGGCCAATCTTGCCAAAGACATGGTGCACTTCGGGAAACCGGCGGATGATGCGGTCGGTCTGCTGCAAGACCTCTTTGGCCTTGGTCACCGAAAGCCCCGGCAAGGTGGTGGGCATGTAGAGCAGATCGCCTTCGTAGAGCGGCGGCATGAACTCCGAACCCATCTTGGTCAGAGGCCAGACCATGGAGAGCATGACCGCCAGGGCCAATATCAAGGTTGTGCGGCGCCATTTAAGTACCCGATCCACGGCCGGATGGTAGATGCGCACCAGGAAGCGGTTAAGCGGATTGGCATGCTCGGGTTTGATCTTGCCACGGATGAACCAGCCCATCAGCACCGGCACCAGGGTGACGGAGAGTATGGCCGCCGCGGCCATGGAGTAAGTCTTGGTGAACGCCAGGGGTTTGAACAAACGGCCGGACTGCTCCTGCAGGGTGAAAACCGGCACGAAGGAGACGGTGATCACCAGCAGCGAGTAGAACAAGGTCGGTCCCACCTCCACGGCGGCGTCCTGGATGATCCGCCAGTGGGGCTTGCGGCCACGGTCGCGCTCCAGGTGCTTGTGCGCGTTTTCGATCATGATGATGGCCGCGTCGATCATGGCGCCGATGGCGATGGCGATGCCGCCCAGGCTCATGATGTTGGCGTTCAGGCCTTGATAGTGCATCACCATGAAGGCCATCAGGATGGCCACCGGCAGGGTGAAGATGGCCACAAAGGCGCTGGGCAGGTGGAAGAGAAAGAGGATGGTCACCAGGGCTACCACGATGCTCTCTTCCAGCAGCTTCTCCTTGAGGGTGGCCACGGCCCGTTCGATCAGGCCGGAGCGGTCGTAGACCGTGCGGATCTCGACGCCTTCGGGCAGGCCGGCCTTGAGATCTCCCAACTTGGCCTTGACGCGCGCGATGGTCTCCAGGGCGTTTTCGCCGAAACGCATGACAATGATGCCGCCCACCACCTCGCCTTGGCCGTCCAACTCGGCCACGCCGCGGCGCATCTCAGGCCCCAGGCGCACTTCAGCCAGATCCCTGACCAGGATCGGCGTACCCTGGGGCGTGGTCATGACCACCACCTGCTGCAGATCTTCTATCGATTTAATGTAACCGTGACTGCGCACCACGAACTCGGTCTCGGCCATTTCAATAGCCCCGCCGCCCACATCCAGGTTGCTGCGCTGGATGGCCATCATCACTTCGGTGATGGGGATATTGTAGGCGATCAATTTATTGGGGTCCACGGCCACCTGGTACTGCTTGACGAAGCCGCCCAGGCTGGCCACTTCGGAAACTCCTTCCAGGGCGGTCAGTTCGTAGCGCAGAAACCAATCCTGGATAGCGCGCAACTCTTGCAGATTGTGGCGGTCGCTGACCAGGACGTACTCGAAGATCCAGCCCACGCCGGTGGCGTCCGGGCCCAGCACCGGCGTCACGCCTTGGGGCAGTTTGCCCGAGACGTAGTTTAAGTACTCCAGCACGCGCGAGCGCGCCCAGTACATGTCGGTGCCGTCCTCGAAGATCAGGTAGACAAAGGAGTATCCGAAGAACGAATAACCGCGCACCACCTTGGCCCCCGGCACGGCCAGCATCTGGGTGGTCAGCGGGTAGGTGACCTGATCTTCCACTACCTGGGGTGCCTGGCCGGCATACTCGGTGAAGAGAATCACCTGCACATCGGATAGATCGGGGATGGCGTCCACCGGCGTGTTGTAAAGGGAGTAGATGCCGCCCGCCACGATAAAAACCGTGGCCAGCACTACCAGGAACTTGTTGTGGATCGATCCGGCGATGATTTTGGCGAGCATTGAATACTTCCTTAACTTTTATCCTTGATGCATTCGTAGAAATCCCAGAGTGTCCTTTGGCGTCATCCCCGCGAAGGCGGGGATCCAGTCTTTTCTACATTCTGGACTCCCGCCTTCGCGGGAGTGACGGTTCGCGGCCTTGAGCGAGTCCGTCATCTCTATTTGAATAAATCTTCGTTATCCTGGGGCGCCGTGCCATCCGGCGCAGCCGGGCTTTCCATCATCTTCTGGATCGCCTCGCGCAAGTTGCTCTCCGAATCGAGCATGAACTGGGCCGAGGTGACCACATTCTCGCCTTCGCTCAGGCCGGAGAGTATTTGCACGAAGCCCTGTTCGTCGCTCAGGCCGGTCCGCACCACGCGCGGTTCAAACCGACCTTCGCCGCCGGCCACAAAGACGGTCTGGCCCTTGCCCGAATTCAACACGGCATCGCCGGGGATGGCCAGGGCGCCCACCGCGGGCCGGCCCTCGATGAGCACGTTGGCGTACATATCGGGCTTGAGCGCAAAGCCGGGGTTGGCCAATTCGATGCGCGCCTTGACCGTGCGCGTTTCGTTCTGCACATAAGGATAGATGTAAGCGATCTTCCCCGCCAGGGGTTTGCCCGGCGCAAAGGGGATCTCCACCTGGGCCGGCCGGCCCGGCTGCACCCAGGGCAGTTCATACTCGAAGATGTCGGCGTTGATCCACACCTTGGAGATGTCGGAGATCTGCAACAGCTCCTCGCCGCCCATGATGCGCATGCCTTCGTTGGCCTGCTTCATGGTCACCACCCCGCTAAAGGGGCTGTAGAGGGTCATGCGCTTGCGCACCTGGCCGGTCTGTTCCAGCTCGCGAATTTGCGCCTCGTTGATGTCCCAGTAGGAGAGGCGCGTGCGTGCCGCCTCCAGCAGACGCAGCGCTCCGTCGGCGGCCGAGGCCAGCGTGCTGCCCGCCAGGCGTTTATTGGCATTCAGGGCCAGCAAATACTCCTGCTGGGCCGCCACCAGTTCGGGGCTGTAGATCTCCATCAAGGCCTGCCCCTTTTTAACGAACTGGCCGCTCTGGTTGATGTACAACCGTTCAATCCAGCCCTCGATTTTGCTGTTGACCGAAAAACGACCCTGATCTTCGTAGGCCACCAGGCCCACGGCGCGGATCGTGCGGCGCAGGTCGCGGCGTGTAACCTGTGCCGTGCGCACTCCCATGTTCTGGATAGTGACCGGATCGATGGTGATACCGCCCGCCTCGGTGGCCTCGCCTTCATAGACCGGCACCAGGTCCATGCCCATGGTGTCTTTGCCGGGCGTGTCGCGCACATAGCCGGGCTCCATGGACGACTTCCAGTATTTGACCTTGCGCTCGGTGGCGGCCGCGGGCGCTTGCGGGGCTGGAGCCGCCGTTTCATGCCCTTTACCCATCGTGCCCAGCCAATAGCCAAGACCCAGCGCCGCCGCTACACCAGCCACCGCCAGCCAAAGCTTCATTTTAGAATCGTTTTGCATACACTTTCCTACTTTCCACTACCTACATTGATATCCCCGCGCGGCAGGGTTTCCACTGGTGGCAGGGTCGCGCCCACCACCCCTTCCAGTTGAGAGAGTTGCATCTGGTATTCGGCCACGGCCTCGAAATACTGGCGCTCATAGTTGAACAGGGCCATCCGACTGTCGAGCACGTTCATGAAATCGGCCTTGCCCACCCGGTAGGCGGCCATGGCCGCGTCCAGCGCGCCGGTGGCTTGGGGGATGATGGCGGTTTGATACAACTCGGCCATGCGTTGGTTGCGTTCCAGGCGCGCCAGGCCGTCGGCGATGTTCTGGCGGATGGTGTTGCGCAGCATGTTGAGCTCCTCGGCGGCCATGCGCGTTTCGGCCATGGCCTCGGCCACCATGGCGTGCCGCCGCTGACGATTGACGGGCAGGTTAAAGGTGACGCCCAGACTGTACATATCGTCCCCCGGCTCTTCCATGACCGGGTCGCGCTGCATGTATTCGAAGGCCACGTTGAAATCGGGATAGTACTCTTTTTGGGCCAGAGCCCGGCCGGCCTTGCCTTTTTCCACCTGGGCCGCCAAGCTCTTGATCAGGGGGCGCTGCTCCTCGGCCAGGGCCGCCAGTTCTTCGACCGAGGCTGAAAGCGGTACAATGGCCACCTCCCGCACCTCGGGCAGGGCCATTTCGGCCGGCCGGTAGATCAGGCTGTTCAGGGCCGCCGCCAGGCTGCGGCGCTGCTGCTGCAAGGCGATCTGCATGTCTTCCATTTTGGAGCGCTCCACCTGGGCCTTGAGCACATCCTGCTGCAGGGCCTTACCCACGCCGTACATGGTTTCGGTGAAGCGAATCAGGTCGTCCAGCACCAGGATATTGCGCGCCACGATGGGCAGGGACTGATCCACATAATAGATGCGGTAGTAATTCTCCTTGATCATCCGGGTCAGTTCTATCCGGCGCTCCTCATGCTGCCAGCGCCCGGCTTCGGCCTCCTGGTCCGCGGCCTGGCGGGCCAGGCCGCGCTTGCCGGCAAAAGGAAGCTGCTGACTGATGCCGATGACCTTGCCGGTCATGGCTTCTTTGTCAAAGGCCAGGGGATCGTTCACCAGCGCGTTCTGTATCCGGAACATCACCATGGGATCATCGAGGCTTCCGGCCTGGGCGGCCTTAGCGCGCAACATGTCCCAGCGCGCCTGGGTCGCATGCAATTCAGGGTTTTTGGCCAACCCTTCCTGGACCAGCGCCTCCAGTTCGGGCGCCGGATCAGCGGCCATTGCGCCGTTGGCGCACACCGCAATCACTACCATTACCGATAAATATGTTCGCAAATTCATTGTCTTCCCACAACACATCTAAATTAATTGGTTTTCTTAAGACCCTCACGAGCAAGTTCACTAATGGGCATCAATGGTATCCTTGTCAATATCCATGTCGGACGGCTCGCGCCATTGGCTTTATTAGCGTTCCTTGCATCGATTCCTATCTTGTCCTATACAATGGGCCATGGACACCCAACGGAACGATTTGGGCGGGGAATCCGTCCCAAGCAGCGAAAGAGGTTTGCATGTTCAAGTTTTGGGAACTCTTCACCAAAAGCAAAATCAAGGATGGCATCCACTCCGACGAGTCGATCTTTCAGCGCAAATATCGCAGCTTTAAAGATTTATTGACGGCCAACAATCGGGCCCTGGAATTGATCGCCGACCTGGAGCACCACTTCTATCAGGACAAGCCGTTCACTCTGGATCACATCGTCACCCAGACCGAACGGCTCATGGCTGAAGTGTTTACGATTGTCGAAGATCTCAATGCCTTGTCCAACGCAAAGTATGCCGACCTTTTCGATATGGCCGAAAAGATAAGTGTCCGCGTGTTGGCCGACCTGGTGCGCAAGAGCACGGTGGAAAAGACCCATCTGGTCTTTCCCCTGGAGCAGCTCAGTCTGGAAAATGCCGCTTATGTGGGCGGCAAGGCGGCCAACCTCGGGGAGGTGTGCAACCGTGTGAACCTGCCGGTGCCGCCGGGTTTCGCGGTGACGGCCTATGCCTGCCTCCATTTTCTGGAAAAGAGCCGTTTGCACCCCTTCATCGAGGAACAGCTCAAAAACATCGATGTGAACCAGACCGAGCATTTGATGGCTGCCAGCCAGTCCATCCAGAACCGGATCATGGCCGCCGATGTGCCCGTTGATTTGGCCGCGGCCCTGACCGAGGCAGCCGGGGAGTTGAATGCCATGCTGGGCGGCAGCATGCGGCTGGCCGTGCGCAGCAGCGCCACCAGCGAGGACGGCGAAGCCAGTTTTGCCGGCCAGCACACAACAGTGCTCAATGTAACCGGCGCCAACCTGCTCGATGCTTACAAGGAGGTGGTGGCCAGCACCTTCAGCCCCAGGGCCGTCTTCTACCGTCGCCGCAAAGGGTATAGCGACCAGGATGTGGTGATGAGCGTGGTCTGCATTGCCATGGTGGATGCCCAGGTCAGCGGGGTCATGTACACCGTGGACCCAAATGACCCGAATCGTTCGGTCATGCTGATCAGCTCCGTGTGGGGCCTGGCCGCCTATGCCGTGGAGGGCTCGGCGGCCATGGATTTTTTTGTGGTGGACAAACCATCCGGGCGGCTGGAGCGCCAGGATATCGTAGATCAGGCCGCCCAGTTGCGCGTCAAGGCCGAAGGAGGTGTCCATGAGGTTCCCGTGCCGGAACATTTGCAGGCCGAGGCATCACTGCAGCCCGATCAAATCACCCTGCTTTGGGAGTCCGGCCGGCGTCTGGAACGACACTACGGCCAAGCGCTCGACATCGAATGGGCCATCGATGGCGGCGGCAAGCTCTTTATCCTGCAAGCACGCCCGCTGCAACAGGCGCAGCAGTCGTCGGTAGAGGAACACACCGCGCCCGGCGGTGCCCAGCCGCGTCCCGGTCATGCCGTCCTGTTGCAAAGCGGCACGCCGGCCTGCGATGGCACGGCCAGCGGCCTGGCCTACGTACTGCGTTCGGATCATATGCTGCCCCATGTGCCCGAAGGCGCCCTTGTGGTGGTCCATGAAACCTCACCGCGCTATGTCCCTTTGATGGGCCGCATCCAGGCCCTGATCACCGATGTGGGCAGCGTCACCGGCCACATGGCCTCGGTGGCGCGCGAATTCCGCATCCCCACACTGGTCGGCACCGGCGATGCGACCACCACCATCGTCCATGGCCAAGAGATCACGCTGGATGCCACCCACTCGATCGTTTATGCGGGGCGGGTCGAAGAGATCCTGGAAAAGCAGTGTCCGATCAACCCCATGAAGGACAGCCCCATCTATAGAGCGGTGCGCACAGCCCTTCACCGCATCGCACCGTTGAACCTGCTCGACCCTAAAAAGGAGAATTTCTCACCCCAGGGATGCCTGACCATCCATGACATTATCCGCTTCAGCCACGAGATGGCCATGCAGGAGATGTTTCGCATCAGCGACAATGTGCACCATGAGCGCACGATCGCCGTTCCTTTGCGCATCCATTTGCCATTGAACATCTACCTGATCGATCTGGGCGGCGGGCTGCGCAAAGAGTTCGCGGCCAAAGCCGCCCAGCGTCAGGATCTGACCTGCGTGCCGCTCGATGCGCTGCTGGAGGGGATGTCCCACGAGGGCGTGGATTGGTCCAACGATGTGGGCGTGCAGTGGTCCGGGCTGGCCTCGGTCCTGGCGCAATCCATCATCCGCGACCCCATGACCGAGGGCCGCATGGGAGGGCCCAATTACGTTCTGGTCTCCCACCATTACATGAACTTCAGTTCGCGCCTGGGATACCATTTCGCCACCATCGACACCTATTGCGGGCCGGTGGTCAACGACAACTACATCACCTTCTCCTTCAAGGGCGGCGCCGCGGATATCGGCCGGCGCACCCGCCGGGCGTCCCTGATCGCCGCCATTCTCAAAGGGCTCGATTTTAAGGTGGAGCACAAAGTCGATATGGTGCGCGGCCAGATGAAGAAATACGATGCCGCGCTCACCGCCCAGAAGATCAATATGCTCGGCCGTCTATTAGGCTCCGTGCGGCTGCTGGACATGGTCTTGGCGGATGACCGCCAGATCCAGTGGTACAGCGAGCAGTTCTTTGGAGGCAACTATACGTTCAAGCCATAGGCCGAGCAACAGCCCGTCTCATTGCTCGCAGGTGGCTGCCGACTCCATGTCGCATGGCAGGGTAATCGTCAAATGGGTACCTTCTGATAGTCTGCTTTCCAGCGATACGTGCCCGCCATGTTCATCAACTATCTTCTTTACATTGGCCAATCCAAGGCCCGTTCCCCGCGCGCGGGTCGTAAACAGGGGTTCAAAGGCGCGCGCGCGCGTTTCTTCGCTCATGCCGGTGCCGTTATCTGAAACATGGATAACCACCTTGGCGCCATCTCCTTCAATTTTTACAATGATCCGTGGGGTAAAAGCAGCGCCAGCGGTCTTTTCGACCTGAACTCTGGCCCGGACCGCCTGCAAGGCGTTGTCCATCACATTGATGATCACCCGCCGCATTTTTCCCTGATCGTGGGTTACTGCGGGCAGGTCGGTGCAAAAATCCTTTGTAATGGAAATTTCTTCTGATTCCTGGAATTGGTCCACTACCTTTGCCAGCCAGGGGGTCAGGTCCGCTTTTACAAAGGAAACGCTGCGCCCCTGGGTATACTCCAGCAAATCGGCCATGATGGCCTCGCATAGCGCTACTTGTTCTTCGATTCGCTTAAAGTGTTTATGGACCTTTTCATCCTTTCCTTTGACCTTTCTTTGCAAATAAAAGTTGGAGGACCGGATGACCCCCAACGGGTTGCACAGCACATGGTTGAGCGTGGCAGTGAGCTGACCCAGCAGCGCCAGCTTACCGTGTTTGACCGGTTCATTTCGCGGGGTCTCCAGCGTTCGGGTTGGCACCTGAAGCATTTGCTCCAACGGTCAATCCTTCATTTTGTATTGACCCTTCATGGCATACACATGGTTTTCCCACACCCGATGGAAGCGAGCCTCATTGGCGACGGGATGCTTGATCATCGCGAGCGCCATTTCGCGCTGTTCGTCTGTATTGCTCGGTTTGGAATAAATGTTCAGGGCGTACTTCGAGAAGTCCCGCACCATGAAATCGAACATTTCGTCGACAAGATCATCCTCCACGGCAAAATATTTTCGGCTCTCCAGAATAAGCTGGCCGTAAGCCACCAGCGCCAGAACTTCTCCCAGGGCGAGGAGGTAATCAATATCCTTTGATTGTTCTTTGCTGGTGCCGGCCTTTGCCAGCATATTCTTGAAAAGATTGATCTGCTCCTTGAACACCTCTACGTTCGGCAGGGTGCATGCATCGTACGCGATGTTGTAATCGTGAAACCGGATCTTGCCCAAGCCCTTGGTCGGCCCTTGGCGGAAAAGGAAATCGTCGTTGGCCGGGTCGTCCCGGCGTGACACCTCCGGATAGTCTTTCGGATTAAAGAAATAGTTCGCCATGAATTTTACAATGAGTGCCATGTTCACATGGACAGTCCCTTCGAGCTTGGGAAGCATGGCGATTTCATTTTTGGCGATTTCGAAGAAAGGTTCTTTTTCGAACCCTTTGGCGGCAATGACGTCATGGAGAAGGTTCATGACGTCTTCTCCTTCACGGGTCGCCTTCATCTTCATCATGGGATTATAGAGAAGGTAACGACGATCGTCGCTGCTGGCCGCACGCATGTAGTCGCCGGCCCGTTCGCAGAATAGTTTCATCCCCACCAGACGGCAATAGGCGTCGGCCAGTAGTTTTCTCACATGGGGAAAGTCCGTAACGAATTTGCCGTAGACGTTCCGATAGGCGGCATGATCAATGGCTTCGTAGAAGGCATGGGTGCACAGTCCGATGGCGCACCAGCCCAGGTTGACCTTGCAGAGGTTGATCGTGTTGAGCATGTCGTCCCATGCTTCGGGGCCCTTTTGAATAATGTCCTTTTCGGTGATGGGATAGTTATGCAGTGCGAATTCAGCCACATAGTTCTGCTGCTCGACGACGTTCCGGATGCATTCATAGTTGGGGTGTTTCGAATTGACGACGAAAAATACATAGTCCTTCGTATCGGCCATCTTGGCAAAAGTGGAAACCAGAGCGGCTTCATTCCCGTTGCCGATGTAATACTTGTCTCCATCCGCTTTATAGGATCCGTCCTTCTGGGGGATGAGCATCATGTCGCTTGAGTAAATGTCGGCGCCGTGTTCCTTTTCTGAAAGCCCAAACGCGAAAACACTCCCTTCCTGGAGAAGTTTCGCCGTTTTGTGCTTCACCTCCTCGTTGGTTCCCATCCAGATGGGACCCAAACCAAGCTTGGTTACCTGCCAGGTATACCAGTAAGTAAGGCCGTAAAAGCCGGTAATCTCAGAGAATTCGTTGTTGCGATACGTATCCCAGCGTGAATCGGGCGCACCGTAACCCTGAGGGGTCAGTAGGGTTGCGAACACCTGATTGTCTTTTAGAAACTTAACAAAATCGTGGTTCCACTCTTTTTTATGCCAGTCTGCCTTGAGCTTTTTGAGCCCCTTGTTTTCAAAGAACTCGATGGTTTTCAGCATGACCTGGCGCGACTTCTCGTCCCGGTACTTCCGGGCATGATGTTTGGGGTTTAAAAGAATCATGATCT
This sequence comes from Desulfatitalea sp., assembly GCA_049287895.1. GTDB lineage: Bacteria > Desulfobacterota > Desulfobacteria > Desulfobacterales > Desulfosarcinaceae > Desulfatitalea. The sequence goes on along the minus strand of JBAQGR010000231.1, from coordinate 723 downwards.
ACTCCCTCAATCTTATCAGACGGTCGCTGCGTTCTTGTTCGATTTTCTCCAGACACCCATTTTTTCGGCGTCCCTGATCAATTGATCCCGCATATCGGGGTGGGCAATGCCGATCAGAAGCTCCGCTCTCTCCCAGGTGGACTTTCCCTTCAGGTTCACCATCCCATATTCCGTGACAACATAATGCACCACCGTCCGGGGGATTGTCACGGTGGCGCCGGTCGTCAGAGTCGGCATAATTCGCGACTTGACGTCGCCTTTTTTGGTTTTCTTCGTCGACGTGAGGCAGATGAACGCCTTTCCGCCCTTGGAGTGATAAGAGCCGAAGATATAGTCGAACTGCCCGCCCGTACCGGATATATGCCGGATGCCCGAAGATTCAGAGCAAACCTGGCCGTATAGATCGATTTCCACCGCATTGTTGATGGCAACCATTTTGTCGTTCATGGCAATGCGCTCGGGTTTGTTCACATAATCTACGGAATAGGTGGCGCAGCAGGGATTGTGATCGAGAAAATCATAGAGTTTCTGACTGCCCAAGGCAAATGTATAGACCATTTTACCCGGATCGATCTGCTTCTTTTTATTCGTGACGCGTCCCGCCTGATACATATCCACGAAGGCATCACAGAGCATCTCCGTATGTACACCCAGATCCTTCAAATCGGCCTCGGCGATCATCATCCCGACGGTATTCGGCATGCCGCCGATGCCCAACTGAAT
>JBAQGR010000230.1:0-1648 GCA_049287895.1 Desulfatitalea sp. | reverse complement strand
ATGACCTGCTGATGCGCAAACGCCTGGGCCTGCTCGACCAGCATAAGCTGAAGCTCAAAGACATCACCGATGTCATTAAAACCCTCGACCCCATGGAGGGTGCCGTGGAATTTCTCGACTGGCTGCGCTCCCAGACCCAGGTGATCATCGTGTCGGACACCTACGTCGAATTCGCCAAGCCCCTGATGGCCAAGCTGGGCTGGCCGACGCTTTTCTGCAACTCGCTGGTCATCGACGCCGCGGGTGCCATCGCCGATTATAAGCTGCGCCAGCCCGACGGCAAACGCCATGTGGTCACGGCCCTGCAGGGGCTGAATTTCAAAGTCATCGCCATGGGGGACTCCTACAACGACATCAGCATGCTCAAGACCGCCCAACACGGATTCCTGTTCAGGCCGCCCCAGAACGTGATCGCCGAGTACCCCCAGTTTCCGGTGACCCACGAGTACGCAGCCATCAAAGAGGCCATCGGGCGGCTGCTGGTTTAGCAGGCTGTTAGAATCGATAGAAGCACAAAGGACCATGCTCAGTCACCAGACCTCATACCGCGTGATCTATGGCGACACCGACCTCATGGGCATCGCCTACTACGCCAACTACCTGCGCTGGTTTGAGATCGGCCGCACCGAACTGCTGCGCGCCTGGGGCCTGCCCTACCGCGAGATGGAGGCCCAGGGCATTCTGTTGCCGGTCTCCGAAGCCTACTGCAAGTACATGACCCCGGCCCGCTACGACGATGTGCTGCTCATCGAGGCCTCACTGGACCCCGAAATGAAGGCCGGCCTTAAAATCGACTACCGCATCACCAGCGGAGACGGCGCTACCGTGCACGCCGTGGGCCATACGCGCCATGCCTTCCTCAACCGGGAGGGGCGTATCATCCGACCGCCCGAGTTCATGCGCGCGCTTATCCGAAGGCAGAGCGAGCCCCGTGATGGTTGAAATCAAAATCACCGGCGAAGGCGTCACTTTCTGGGTCCTGGTCCAGCCGCGCGCCTCCCGCAAGGCGATCGTAGGCACCCATCAGGAAGCCCTGAAAATACAATTGACCGCCCCGCCCGTGGAGGGCGCGGCCAACAAGCAGTGCATCGAAATCGTAGCCAAAGCCCTGGACCGACCCAAATCGACCCTGGCCATCATCAACGGCCAGACCAGCCGCCGCAAACAGATCCTGGTGCGCGCCAAGAGCGGCACCATGAGCGCCGAAGAAGCAAAGACCCTGACATGCCGCCTGAGCGAACTCGCCGGCCAAGGCTCCCAAAAAACGCCTTGACGGAGTTATCCTAAGCAGATATAAGGTCTTTTTACCTGATGCGGGGTGGAGCAGTCTGGTAGCTCGTCGGGCTCATAACCCGAAGGTCGTTGGTTCGAATCCAGCCCCCGCTACCAAAAACAAATCAAGGGCTTAGATGCTAAATCTAAGCCCTCTTTTTTTCCCATTTTGGTCTGTTTTTGGCTTCGTGTAAGCACTATGTAAGCATATTCGACCAATGCGCATCATTACATAAGACGCCCGCCCAGGTCGGCGCCAGGGGGTCGCCAAATAAAAACCCGGCCGAAGCCGGGGGCCTTAGATCATGGGGATTGTCGGCGCTGGCTTATCTGCTCGTTTCGGGCAAATATCATCCTCCTGGCGCTGAACCCTTCG
>JBAQGR010000229.1:0-1914 GCA_049287895.1 Desulfatitalea sp. | reverse complement strand
GACGAACGAATATCAAAGGCATGGATTGAGCAGGTATGAATGCGGGGAAAGGCCGTTTTATAGGGTTCCGACAATAGCATACCCTTGCCCCAGATATGGGACATTATGCGGTGCCATCAGGTGCGAGATTTCAAGGATGGTTTCAAGGTGCCCTGATTTCAGGCGGATCGGCGACATTGCGCAACAGATGCTCGTAGTCACGAAAGAGCATGATGCGGATCGCCGCGCGCAGGTTGTTCCAATACTCCTTTCGGGAGCTGAACTTGGAGCGGCAGTATTGATAGCCACTATCACACAATTGCAGTATCTGATGGATGTAAAACTTGGGTTTGGGAAACGTAGGCCCAAAATCGGTAGTATTTCTTCCATCTCCACAGCCCGGGTTCAATAAATTCGGTGCTTTAGTCAAGGGCGCCCCTGTTTCCGACCCCAAAACCTGTAGGCACACGCCATTCCGATCACGCCTTGACATTAAAGCGATAACACGCTATTCGGGTAAGCATGTACCTGCGAACCACAAAGCGCACCAACAAGGACGGATCGGTCGTCGAATACTTCCAACTGGCGCACAATGAGCGGGACCCCAAGACCCGCAAGCCGGTGGCCAGGATCATCCACAACTTCGGCCGGACCGACGAGCTTGACCGGACCCAACTGGTGCGGTTGTGCGGGTCCATTGCCCGCGTCTGCGGGCTGAGCGTCACCGACCCGCTTGAAGACCAGCAGCATGGCCCTGGCTTGGCTGGGGATTTGAAGATCCACCAAACCCTGGCCTACGGATGCCCGATGGTGATCGAGGCGCTGTGGGAACGGCTCGGGCTTAAGAAAGTTCTGTCCGATATCTGCAAAGAAAAGGACGTGCGGGTCGATTACGAACGCGCCCTTTTGGCCATGACCGCCAATAGGCTCTGCGACCCGGAGTCCAAGCTCGGCGTCTGGGATCGTTGGCTGTCCAAAGTTTACTTGCCCACGTGTAACGGACTCAAGCTCGATCACATGTACGAAGCCATGGATCTGCTGCACGAACATGTCCAACAGATCGAACGCAACGTCTTTTTCCAGACCGCAAACCTTTTCAACCTCAAGGTGGATCTGATCTTCTACGACACCACCACAGCTTCGTTTCATGTGGATCAGGAAGATAACGGCCAGCGGCATGAAAATGCCACCTTGCGCAAGTTCGGCCACAGCAAGGAAGGCACCTGGACGCCGCAGGTGGTCGTGGCGCTGGCCGTCACCCGCGAAGGTATCCCCGTGCGCAGTTGGGTGCTGCCCGGCAACACGGCCGATGTGTCCACCGTCGAGAAGGTTCGCGCCGATCTTCGGGATTGGGACCTTGGCCGCGCCATGTTCGTGGCCGATGCGGGCATGAACTCGCAGACCAACAGGGAGGAGCTGGCCCGCGCCTGCGGCAAGTACTTGCTGGCCTGCCGGATGGCCAACGTGGCCGAAATCGAACGCGAAGTGCTCAGCAAACGTGGGCGCTACACTGTGATCCGGGACAACCTGCATGCAAAGGAAGTCATCGTCGGTGACGGCGAAAGGCGCAAGCGCTACGTGTTGTGCTACAACCCCAAGGAGGCCGAACGCCAGCGCCATCACCGCCAGATGGCCGTCCAATCGTTGGAGGCCGAACTTGAGAGCCACCGGGATCATCGTGCCACGGCCCAATGGGCCATCGAACTGCTGGCCTCGCGGCGCTTTAAGCGCTATTTGCGCATCACCAAAGGCGGGCAGGTGTGCATCGATCGGGCCGCGATCCAGAACGCTGCCAAGTATGACGGCAAGTGGGTGATCGAGACCAACGATGACACCATCAGCTTGGAAGATGCGGCCTGCGGCTACAAAGGCCTGATGGTCATCGAGCGCTGCTTCCGATCGCTCAAACGCACCCAGATCAAGATGATGCCGATG
>JBAQGR010000228.1:0-1563 GCA_049287895.1 Desulfatitalea sp. | reverse complement strand
ATCCGCAATTACGCGGTGGCCGATTTACGACGTGAAATCGCTATCGTCACCCAAGACCCGATCCTTTTCAACGAAACGGTGCGCGACAACATTGCCTACGGCAATCCCAAAGCGAGCGAAGCAGATATTATCGCAGCGGCCACGGCGGCTTATGCTCACGATTTTATCCTTCGGTTCCCAGCTGGATACGATACGGTCATCGGCGAACTGGGCGGCCGACTGTCCGGTGGCGAGAAACAACGCCTGTGCATTGCCAGGGCACTGCTCAAAAACGCGCCGATTTTGATTCTGGACGAGGCCACCTCCTCCCTGGACACCGAAGCCGAGGCACTGGTACAGAAAGCCTTGGAAAACCTGATGAAGGGAAGAACCACCTTTGTCATTGCCCACCGGCTTTCAACAGTGGCCAAGGCTGACCACATCGTGGTTGTCGTGGACGGACGGATTGTGGAGCAAGGCCCCCATGAATCCCTGCTGGCCCTCAAAGGAGAGTACGCCAAACTGCACGAGATGCAATTTAGCGTCAGCAATGGTCGTGCATCGGCAGCCGGCGTCATGAATTAAAGCGAAAGCCGATGAAAAAGCATGGGAAAAGAGGCAGGATTTCCCAACTCATGATGACGCTTGATCAGATCCTTTACAGCGCAGTGTGCCTGTTGTTCCGCATTTTGGGAAGTCTGCCGAAGGGGGTACGCCGGACACTGGCGATCTTTTTAGGCCGGCTCATCTTTGCCGTGGACCGCAAGCATCGACGCATCGCCCTGCAAAATCTCCAGAGGGCCTTTGGCCGGGAAAAATCAGCTGCTGAGCGCTTCGCAATTGCCCGGCGTGTTTTCGAAAACATGTTTCATCTGATATTTGAAATCGGCTGGTCCCACCGCCTGCATCCCAATCAGTTCGCGAAGCATTTCAGCATTTCGGGCCTCGAAGATTATCAGCGCGCCATGGATAGGGGCAAAGGCGTTCTTGTCCTGTTGGCCCATTTCGGCAATTGGGAGCTGTGGCCCATCGTCGGCTATCTGGGCCAGATGTCGGCACGCGTTGTCTATCGCCCCCTGGACACACCGTTTTTGGACCGTTTCTTCAAAGAGAGCCGATCCCGCTACGGTAGCCAGCCGATTCCCACACACCGCGGCGCCATGCGCCAGATCTTTAAGGAGCTCAAGCGCGGCTATCCGGTGGCCATGTTGATGGATCAGAATGTGGATTGGTATGAAGGGGTTTTTGTTGACTTCTTCAATCGCCGGGCCTGCACCAACACCGGCATGGCGTTGTTGGCCCTCAAGAGCGGCGCGCCGGTAGTGCCGGCTTTCATGATCCGCACCCCCACGGGATTTCATGCCGCCTTCGGCCCGGAGCTGCCGCTGCTTCAAACCGGCGATCCGACCAAGGACGTGGAGCTGAACACCGCGCAGTACAATCGAGTGATCGAGCTGTATGCACGCCGCTTCCCGGATCAATGGTTCTGGGTTCACCAGCGTTGGAAAACCCGCCCCTATCAGCCATGGCCGCGCCAAGAACGCAAATAACGGGAATACAATGCTCCCAAAGGAAATGCATCAC
>JBAQGR010000227.1:0-17817 GCA_049287895.1 Desulfatitalea sp. | reverse complement strand
GCGCGGGTCTGATCGCTGAGGGTCTCCAGGGCCGCGCTGCTCTCCTTGTAGTGTCGCCAGGAAGAGATCAGGCCCCAGAGCTGGCGCAGCGGGTTGCCGAAGCGCACCAGGGCCGCCAGGCCGGTGCCGAACAGGATCAGACGCGACCAGATGGCCACCAGCCACCCCACCGGCCCGGTCCAGCGCTGGGCCAGAACCTGGTAGAGGCGCGCATGCACGCCCAGGACCATGCGCTGATCATCGGCGCGCAGTGATTCCACAGCCTGGCCCAGGGCCTCCTGTTCGGCGTGGGTCCATTTTTCCAGGGCCTGGGCCAGGGCCGGCCGGTCCTGTTCCACGGCCGGACGCACCTGGCCGGTCATGTAAGCACCTATTTGGCGGGCGTTGGCCAGGCGGCGGTCCGGGCCGAAGCCGGGCTGATTGAAAGTGCCGAAGAGCAGTTGGCGCAACTGCTCGAACTGGTCCAGATCGTGGCGCGGGCCGGCCTGGGGGTCCCACTCGGGCCGTTGCAGATGGCGGCGCGCCGACACGAGCAGCAGGGCGTGGGGTGGGGTGTCCCAGGCCTGACGCAGATAGGCGTGGAACTCCGGGACGATGGCGTCGGTCAGCTCCTGGGCCGCCAGGCGGTCGCACTGATTGAGCACCGCCACCAGCGAGGCGCCATGAAAGCGCTGCACCAGGGGGGCCATGAAATCGGCGTGGTCGCGCCGTTTGGGATTCTGGGCATCGAAGACGCACAGCAGCACATCGGATTGTTCCACGGCGCGCAGAATCAGCGGCCGATGGAGATCGCTGGCCGTGCTGTCGGTGTCGGGCGTATCCACCAAGATCATATGGCTGAGCAGGTCGGCGGCCTGGCTCGAACGGATCGTCACCTGTTCGGGGTCCTGCGGCCCCAATAGTTGGCGCGCCGCTTCGCCATCGTTGCTCAGCACCACCAGCCCATGGGTGGTGGGCCGGGCACGGCCTGCAGGCGACAGGTCGTCGACCCCGGCCAGGGCGTTGAGCAGCGTGGATTTACCGGCGCCCGAGGGTCCCACCAGGGTCACCACCAGGCGCCGGTCGATGCGCGCCTGCATGCGTTCGATCATGCGCCGGGCCTCGGCCGCCTGTTTGCCCAAAGCGTGGGCCGGCTGCCACAAGGGCACGCGCTCCAGCCGGGCGCAAAGATCGGTGAGGAGTTGCATCTGCGTTTCCAGTTGACCCACGGCCTCCAGCACGGCCAGTTCCCGATCGATCATGGCAAAATCTCCTTCAAGGCCGCCAAATGGCGCTCCACTTGGGCCAGTAGTTCGTCGGCCCGGCCGCCGGCGGTGCGGGCCGCCTCCAATACCGCGCCGGTGATCTGTGCTTCGAACAGCGCCTGCACCGCGGTGAGTTTATGGGCCAGCCAGGTTTGGGCCACGGGCGCCAGCATCTGTTCCAACTGGCGCTGATCGGCTTTTTTCATGCCGGCGGTGGCGGGAATGGCGATGAGGGCATACAGGTCGTGCAGACCCAGCAGGCCGGTGAGCTTGACCTTGATGCCCACGGCGCCGGCCGGGTCGCCGGTGTGCAGGATATAGGTGATGGCCGCGGTGGCCGGAATCACGTTGAGCAGGGCCGCAAAAGTCTGGCGCAGTTGATCCAGCACCCCCATGCGCCGGCGCAAGCTGTCGGCCAGGGTGCCCAGATCACTCTCCAGCTGGCCGGACCAGCTCAGGATCAGCTCTTTCTGGTCCTGGATGTGGGTCAGGGTCGCGCGCCAATCCTTCCGGCGTGCCTGCTGCTGGGCCGCGTGCACCACGGCCGGGGCCGGCAGCAATCCCGCGGGGGTCTGAATGCGAGCGTCCACGGTCTGCTGGTAGAGACCGGTGGCCGCTTGCAACAGATCGAAGGCCAATTGACCGGCCAGATCGTCGCCTGCCTGCGGCGCGGCAGGCTCCCGGGCGGCGCGCACTTTGCGCACGGCGGAGAGCACAAGCTTAAACGGCCATTCCACCACCTGGCCGGTGCGGCGCATTACCTTGATATGGGTCGGATCGCCGGCCAACCAGAGATCGGCAAACCGGCGCAGCACCCGGTCCGTGGGAAAGTGGCGCAGGGCCTGCTGCACGCTGGCGCGTTGCACGGCCTCCAGGGCGTCGGTGTAGGCGTTCAGGTCGGACCGGCTCCGGCGGGCGGCGGTGTGCAGCGTGCGGGCCTGGGCCACGGCGTCGGCCATGATCGAGCGCATGAGTTGGTGGCGCTGCCGGGTTGGGTCCAGGCCGGCCAGCAGGCCGGGCAGATCCTTTCCGCCGGCGGTGATGGCGCGCACCTGCATGGAGGCCTGGCCCGCGGCCACCCGGTTGTCGTCATCGGCCCGGAAAAGACCCAGCACATGCCGCGCATGCTCGCGGCCATAGAGGTTGGCGGCCACGGTGCGCGCATGCTCGGCTACTTCGGCATCGGAGAAGCTGGGATAGACCCGATAGACCAGGCAGCACGGCCGGGTGCCCATGCCGGTGAGCAGGCCGGAGATGAAATCGGTGTTGTCGCGATTGTTGTAGGTGGCGTTGGTAAAAATATAGATGAAGGCGTCGGCGCTCTCCAGGCTTTGGCGCGCCAGCTCGCGGTTGGCATAGTCGCCCCGGGCCCCGGTATCGATGTCGGGCGTGTCCAGGAGCACCACGTTCGCCGGGCCGGTGGAGAAGGTGCAATAGACCGGATCGCCGGGTGTGGTGAGCTGCGCGCTATCGGCCACGGGTTGCAGCGGCGCTCCGAAGATGTGAGCCAGGGAAGCAAACAGCGTCGGGTGGTTCCGAAGGCGGTCGTGCACCGCGGCCAGAACCCGGCGGTTGAGTCCGGCACGGCCGCCGGTGGGCGACACCGCCCGGCCGATCAGGCTGTTGAACAGGGTGGATTTTCCGGCCGAACCGCCACCGCAGATGGCCACCACCAGGGGAAAGTCGGGCGTCAATTTGGGCAGCAGCTTCACATCCAGGGCATGGGTCCAGGCGTGCAGCGCGGGCGTCGGCTCCACCTTCAGGGTGGCCAACAGATCGGGCAGATCCTTGCGCAGCGCCTGCAAGGCGGCCGTTGGAGTGGCGTTCAATCCCATGGGGCTTCCCTTCCTCCTCCCTTTTCAGCGACACTATAATCCCTAACCCGCGATTGACAAAGCCTAAACCTACCCTAAGGTATGGTTCATACAGCCAAAGCAACCACAAGGATGGGCAAGCATGGCATGGCAAACGGTTCCGGGACTCGCGGGCAAAGTGTACACGCCCGAATGTCGGTCGGCGCATAAAAAAAAGTGCTGCCCGGATTGTTTCACCTGCCAGCAATGCAGCGATGAACGGTGCGCAGTGTGCGGCCCCGCTCCCGTGTGCGGCCATCCAAAACGCAAATCGTCCCTGGCCGCATCCTCTTTCTTCTCTCCGCGCAGCCAGCAGTGTTCGCTTTAGGACCGCGGCGGAGAAGATCGCCAAAGTGTTTGCGCCTCAAGTAAAACCCGGTCTCGCAACCGGGTTGCTTGTTTGGTGGAAGTGAAACAGGTGCGTCCGCGCTTATTTCAACCGGTCCCAAAAAGAGCGGCCGCGATCCAAGGAAGGGCGCGGTTCCATGCCGGGCGCGAATCCGGAGGACGTCGGTGTGGGCGTGCCGCGCAGGCGGGCTACCCGTTCTTCGATGGGTGGATGGGTGGAGAACAGGCTCATCAGGCCCCGGCCGGAGAGGGGATTGACGATGAACATGTGCGCCGTGGAGGGGTGGCTCTGCATGGGCAACTGACGGCTGTAAGCGCCCAGTTTCTCCAGGGCTGCGGCCAGACCTTCGCCCTTGCCGGCCAACTGGGCACCGGTGGCGTCGGCCTGGTATTCGCGCGAGCGCGAAATGGCCATCTGCACGATCATGGCCGCAAAGGGCGCCAGGAGGGACATGACGATCAGGCCCAGGCCGCTCGCGCCGCCCTGGTTGTCATCCCGGCTGTGGCTGCCGAAAATCGCGGACCAGCGCGCCATGTTGGCCAGCATCATGATGGCCCCGGCCATAGTGGCGGCAATGGAGCCGATGAGAATGTCGCGGTTTTTCACATGGGCCATCTCATGGGCCAGCACTCCCATGATTTCGTCGCGGCGCATCAGCTTCAACAGCCCCTGGGTGACGGCCAGCACGGCGTGCTCCGGGTTGCGGCCGGTGGCGAAAGCGTTGGGCGTCTCCTGGGGAATGACGCACAGGCGCGGCATGGGCAGACCGGCATTGCGCGCCAGGGTGGAGACCATCTCGTAGAGTTCGGGGGCCTGCTGGGGGGTGACCGCCTGGGCGCGGTACATGCGCAGAACGATCTTGTCCGAAAACCAATAGCTGAAGAAGTTCATGCCGGCCGCGAAAATCAGGGCGATGAACATTCCCTGGCGGCCGCCAAACATCTGGCCGATCCACATGATCAAAATAGTCATGAGGGCCAATAAGAAAGTGGTGCGAAGCTGATTGCCCATTTTTATCAATACTCCTTGATGATTAGAGAAATCCTGGGTTGCGTGCCACTTCAATTTCGACGGTCAAAGATAGGGACTTTCGCATCGCATGCAAGCATTGCCCGGCGCAAAGCCGCTTTCTCTCTTGCAAATCGCCGCGATTTTTGGTGAATATGGCTTCGTTTCCGTTTGTGTCTTAACACTTAATTATCTTTTGAGGTGCCCGTATGGCCGACGATTCATCCAATGACCCACCCGAGTCGGACAAGGAGTCCGAAGAGAGTTTTGCCGAAATGTTCGAAGCGTACAGCGCCGGAATGAAGGAAGATCTTCGCATCGGCGACAAGCTGCGCACCCGGATCATCTCCATCAGCGACAGCGCCGTCTTCGTGGACACCGGTACCAAGACCGACGGTGTCGTGGAGGCCGAAGAGCTGAAAGACGAGAACGGGCAGTTGCCATATGTGGTGGGCGATGAACTGGAGTTGTACGTGGTGGCCATGGATGAGAGCGAGGTACGCTTGTCAAAGGCCATCTCCGGCGCCGGCGGCCTGGACATGCTTAAGGATGCCCATTCCGGCGGCATTCCGGTGGAAGGGCGCGTCCAGCAAGTTATCAAGGGTGGCTTTCAGGTGGAAGTGCTCAAGCGACGGGCCTTTTGTCCCATCAGTCAGATCGACACCCAATATGTCAACGAACCGGCGAAATATGTGGGCCAGACCTTCCAGTTCGTGATCAAGAAGCTGACTGAGAACGGCCGTAATATAGTGATCTCCCGGCGGGACATCCTGGAGGCCGATCAGAAAATCGCGCGCGATGCCTTCATGAAAGATCTGACCAAGGACCAGGTCTTCAACGGTCGGGTCACGCGCCTGATGCCCTATGGCGCTTTCGTTGAGCTGATCCCCGGCCTGGAAGGCATGGTGCACATCTCCGAGCTGAGCTGGACGCGATTGGAAAAGCCCGAAGACGCAGTGCAGCCCGGCCAGACCATCCGGGTCAAGGTGCTGCGCATCGAACCGGGCAAAAAGGGTCAGAAGATCGCCCTCTCCGCCAAACAAGTGGAGGGCGATCCCTGGGATCGCTTGTCCGAAGGAATTCAGCCGGGCCAGAAGATTACCGGCAAGGTGACCCGTTGCACCGATTTCGGAGCCTTTGTGGAGATTCAACCCGGAGTGGAAGGATTGGTGCACATCAGCGAGATGAGCTACATCCAGCGGGTCCACAAGGCCCAGGATGTGGTCCAGCCCGGACAAATCGTGACGGTGGTGGTCAAAGAGATCGACACGACCAAGCGGCGCATCGGCCTTAGCCTCCGCGATGCCGAAGGCGATCCCTGGTCGGAGCTCGATCAAAAATTCACCAAGGGACAGCCGGTGGACGGCACGGTGGAAAAGCAGGAGAAGTTCGGCATCTTCGTGCGCCTGTCCCCCGGCATCGTCGGCCTGTTGCCCAAATCGGCCATCAGCCGCTCGCCTAGCGCCGCCCAGATGGACAAGCTCAAACCGGGCGACCCCATTGCCGTGACCGTGGATAGCCTCAATGCCGCCGAGCGCAAAATCTCGCTCAAACCGCGGGATGCCGGCGATGAAGACGAGTGGCGTCAATTCCAGAAGGAGACCAGCGTGCCCTCCAGCGCCCTGGGCGCCCTGGGTGAAAAACTGGCCCGCGCCTTGAAAAAGGACGAAAAGTAAAAGGGATTCAGCCATGGCCACGGGCGATGTATATGATCTGGTGATCGTGGGCGGAGGGCCCGGAGGTTTGTCCGCGGCCATCTATGCCATGCGCGCGGCCCTGAAAACCGTGCTGATCGAAAAGGCGATCCACGGCGGCCAGATCAATCTTTCCGACAGTGTGGAGAACTACCCCGGCTTCACCCACGTCAGCGGCGCCGAGCTCTCCCAGCGTTTTGCCGAACATGCCCACTCCTACGACCTCGAAGAGATCAATGCAGAGGTGGCCGCCATCGAACCGGGCCTGGCCCATCACACCGTGCGCCTGGCCGACGGCCGGTCGATCACGAGCCACGCCGTCATCCTGGCCACCGGCGGAACGCCGCGCAAACTCAAGGTACCCGGCGAGGAGGAGCTCTACGGCAAAGGGGTCTCTTACTGCGCGGTGTGTGACGGCTTTTTTTTCCGCGGCAAAAACGTGATTGTCGTGGGTGGCGGCGACAGCGCCTGTGAAGAGGGCCTCTACCTGGCCAAACTGGCTGAGCGGGTTTACCTGGTGCATCGCCGGGACGCCCTGCGCGCCAGCATGATTTTGCAGCAGCGCGTGGCCAACGAGTGCAAAATGGAAGTGCTCTGGAACTCGGTGATCGCCGAGATCAAGGCCGACAACGGGGCTGTGAGCGGCGTACGCCTGCAGGATACCCGCACCGGCCAACAGCGCGACATGCCCATCGACGGGATCTTCGTTTTCGTCGGCTTCGAGCCCAACAACCAACTGGTGCCGGCCGGCGTCAGGCGCAGCGCCGATGGGTTTGTGCTCACCGACGATCAGTGCACCACCGCCATCCCTGGCATTTACGCCATCGGCGATGTAAGGGAGAGATATGCCCGCCAGATCGTGCTGGCCGCCGCCGACGGTTGCATGGCCGCTCTGTCGGCCGCCCACTATGTGGAGAGCCGCAAGGCCAAGGAGGCCGACAGCTGCGAGCTGCCCGCGGCCCTACTCGCCAGCCAATAGCCCGGCCGCCGATTCAAATGTCCAATCCCCCGCCCCTGGTCTTCTGACCGGGGGCGGTTTTTTTGGGGAACCAAAAATGTTGCATTACTAATCGCCTGTGGCTATATTCGTAATGTTATTAGTGGGCGGGATATGGAGATACCTATGGCCGAGGATGACAAACTTCGATCGCAAACTACCTTTTCGGATCTGCGCGGGCGCCAGTCGGTGCGGGCCACCTTCAAACTGAGCGACCGTTGCATCGAGGCCATCGGTATTGTCGCCGCCCAGCTCGGCATCAAGCAAAAATCGCTCTTCGACCATCTGTTCAGCGACACCCAAACCCTGAGCGCCATCGCGGCTAAGTTTCGCAATGCCCGAATCGAAACTGCCAATCGCATCCAAAAAACCTTCGTGATCAGCCGCGGCGCCCTGGTCAGCCTGGAAGAGATCGCCCGAAGTTACAATGCCTCCCGGGATGCGCTGATCGAAATTTCCGTGCAGCGCCTGCTGCCCATGATCGCGGAGCAACGTCAGCGCCACGCCAAGCGCAAAGCGGTGCTGGCGCGCATCCGCAAGCATCTGGAAGAGGGCCGCAAATTGCTGTCGGAAACCTATGCGGAACTGGGCGAAGAGGAGTTGATCACCGATCGCCTCAATGCCGCCATGGCCATGTACGAGAGCGCCTTCAAGCACATGAGCGCCTTCATCGAAAAAAGCGAGGGCATCGAAACCTTCGAGCCCGAAGCATTCACCAAGGTCGATATCGTGTTCGGGCAGGAGTGAGCGGGCGCCCCATCAGGACAGGGCTACATCGATGAGCAAGGGCACCACATGCAGTTGGCGGCTCTGTTCACGGGTGGCCCCCAGTTTCCAGCCCGTACAGCGGCCCCGGTCATTCAGCAGCAGCGCGATCTGATCGACCAGGCCCTGGATATCGATGATCGGGTGACGGCTGAAAACAACCGGCAGGCCGTAGGTCAGATTGCAGGCCAAACATTTGCGCGGACGCTGGTGCAGCTCCAGCGCAAAGTGCAGCTGGCCGGCCCTGAATCCTTCATAGGCCAGGCGGATATCGTAGGCGCCCTCCTTGGGGTCGCCCAACAGGGCATCGAAGAATCGATCGGCCCGTTCGGCCGGAAACAGTGCTCTCAGTTTTTCGGGCGTGAAGAGCTCGGTATAAGTATCGGTGGTATCTGCTTTCATGGAAGATCCGTTTTCCTTAGGTCCATATCCTTGAACAGATCAAATGCGGTTGCTTTATATGAATTTTCCACCTGGAAAGTCAAATCCTGCGCCCAGCGAATGCCCTGCAACTTCTTTGATCAGGATTCATGAAACCAGACAAACCAGTCCCTTGAGGTAGTAGCCTTCCGGAAAGCTCAGGGCCGTGGGGTGATCGGCGGCCTGGTGCAGGTGGCCGATCACCCGCGCGGTGCGGCCGGCATCGGCGGCGGCATCGGCCACGATTTTTTGAAACAGGGGCGGCGCTACCAGCCCCGAACAGGAAAAGGTCAGCAGCAGTCCGCCGGGACGCAGCAGCTTGAAGGCCAGCAGATTGATATCCTTGTATCCCCGGCAGCCTTTGTCCAACTGGCTGGCGGCGGCGACGAACTTGGGCGGGTCGAGCACGATCAGGTCGAATTGGCGCCGGCTGTCGCGATAGGTGCGCAGCAGCTCGAACACGTTGGCGGCCACATACTCCACGGCTGTGGTGTCCAGGCCGTTGAGTTCCGTGTTCTTGCGGGCCAGGGCGAGCATGTCGGCCGAGGCATCGATCTGGGTGACTTGCCGGGCGCCGGCGAGCAAGGCCCACAGGCCGAATCCGCCGGTGTAGCAGAAGCAGTTGAGCAGGTCGGCGCCGGGGGCATAATCGGCCATACGGGCCTGGTTTTCGCGTTGATCCAGATAGAGGCCGGTTTTGTGGCCGTGGACCAGATCCACCCACAAGCGCAGGCGGCCCGATTGAATCTGCAATAGCTCGGGCGGTGCCGCGCCCCACAGCACACCGCTGCGCAAGGGCAGCCCCTCCTTGGCGCGCACCTCCACATCCGAGCGCTCGTAGATGCCCTGGCAGGGCAGCAGTCGTTGCAGTTGTGCGCTGATGATCTCTTTCCAATGGTCGGCGCCGGCCGACAGGAACTGGCACACCAGGAAATCGCCGTAGCGATCCACGATCAGGCCGGGCAGGCCGTCCGATTCGGCGTTGACCAGACGCACGGCGGTGCACGGGGTGAGCAGGGCCATCTTCAGGCGAGCGCCGAGGGCCTCCGCCAAACGGCGTTCGAAAAAGGCCGTATCGATAGTTTCGCCCTCGTCAAAGGACCAGATCCTTACGCGGATTTGCGAGTGGGGCGAATAGGCGCCCCAGGCCAGGAAGCGGCCGTCCAGGGCCCGCACGGCCACGGTGGTGCCGGCCGCGGCACCCGCCGCTTTGTGTACCGCTCCGGAAAAGATCCAGGGGTGGCGCCGCAGCAGCGATTTTTCGGCTTTGGCGGAGACGATGACCGTCGGTATCGGGTTCGGGTCGGGGCTCACATGCTGTCCGTTGTTTGGGTTCTTCAGGCCGCTGCCTCGATTAGGTGGCGACCGGGTCCGATGGACTTTTTCTTGTGCACCATTATCGGACCCGGCGCAATCCCAAATTGCCGGAAGTACTCTCCGGGCGGATCTAATTGCCGCCGAAGCCTGGACATCCGGTCATCGACGCGTGTTTGCGGCTGAGCGGATAGTGGCGGCAGAATAGGGGCCGGACGTCATGAATGGTGCACAACCAGCGGTGGTTGGAGGAACCGCGCTTGAGAAACGGGCAGACGGCTGCAAACTGGTTGGTGCCGGGCGTCACCCAGATGCGGTAGTGCTCCTGGCCGTCGCGGGTTCGGGTGACGCCCACCCACGCCAGGATGTCCTGGCGGCCCAAGGCTTTGAACCGCGCCACATCGTCCGGCGCGAGGCTGTCCCGATACGCCAGGGAGCGGCAACAGCCTCCGCATTGACGGCAGGCAAACCCCTCCATTTCGGTCTGGATGCGGATTCCCGGTTGACCGGTGTGGAGGCTGGCCTCCTGGCGGCAAGGGATCTGAAAAACACGCCGGCAGATGGAGGCCAGTTGGTCCGGTTCGGGTTGGGCCTGCTTGAGCTTCCGGCACATATAGGCCACCAGCTCTTCACCCTCCAGCCAGCGCATCGGGCCGCGCCGGCTGCCGGCGATCCAAAGCCCTTGCCTGCCCGGCTCCCGCGTGCAGGAGAGATCGTCGCCGGAGAGGGTGCGCAGTATTTCGCAAAACATCATGGGTTGCGGTTCATAGCCTCGAAAGTCGATGCAGACGGCTTCCAGGGCCTGTTCGGCGGTCAAATAGAGCGTCTCTTCTTCCAACTGTCCGGCCTCCTTGCATCGGTGCTAAACACCTTGGCATGATCCGCCACGGGACCATTTTGGCGCGATAGCCATAAGCGCCTATTGATTTTTTCGGCCGCGGGCCGCATTGTAGTCGCAGGCAGGGATGTTTGGGCACGATGCTACCGGGCAAAGATTCGCGCCCCTTTGGCGGAACCGACGACGCGCATGAAAGCACATTTCAACAAAAGCTTCAACCTTCTCTTTGGGTGGCTGGACAACATCCAGGGCAAGCTGGCTGTTTCCGGTTCGGGCAGCGAGGAGGAGATCTCCTATTGGCGTGAAAAGGTGCTGCAAGTCCTGGTGCGCACCGGCGTGGTGATGGGATTCTTTGCGCTTTTGCTCTCGGTGGTTTTTCTGATGGACGCCGGGTACTGGTGGGTGGCCCTTGTCGACACGCTGCTCTATATGGTTATCGGGGCCTTGATGCTGATGCGCTCCAGCAGCTACCGACTGCGCACCTTCCTGATTCTGGGTTGCATTTACGTCATCGGCTTCTGGGTGACGCTGACCATAGGGTTTATGAGCGGAGGGCCGGTCTGGCTCTTTGTCTTCGCGGTGGTCGCCGCCATCCTGCTAGGCCTCAGAGCGGCCGTTTGGGCCATCCTGATGAATGTCGTCACCCTGGCCGTGGTCGGATGGTTGTGCCACCAGGGCTTGGCGGCCGTGGGTCAGCCCTTTTTCCCGACAATCGGGCGCGCACTCATTTCAGGGGGCAACTTCATCTTTCTCAATGCCCTGGTAGCCTTCTCCATTGCCGCCTTCACGGGTAGCCTGCACATTACCCTGGCCAAGGCGCACCTGGCCCAGGAGGCGTTGCGCCATGAAATCGCGGTGCGCAATCAAATCGCCCGATCCCTCAAGGAGAGCGAAGAGAAATATCGCCAGCTGGCCGAGAATATGTCCGACATCCTATGGTCCCTGGATATGGATCTGAACCTTACTTATACGAGTCCGGCGGCCCAGGCCCTGATGGGGTGGACGGAAGAAGAACAGAAGCAAATGGGACTGGCCGGTACGCTGACCGAAACATCCCTGAAAAAGATCATGACGAGCTACACCCAAAAAAAGGCCGAAGCAGACGCGAGCGGAGACTACCGCCAGTCGGTCACCCAGGAGGTAGATCTGCGCCGCAAGGACGGCGGCATCCTTCACGCGGAAGTGCGGGCGTCGTTCTTTTTGGGCGAGGATGGCAAGCCCATCGGCATTTTCGGCGTGACCCGGGACATCTCAGAACGAATCAGGGCCCAGCGGGAACGAGAGGATCTGCTCACCAAACTGGCCCAATCCAAAAAGATGGAGGCCATCGGATTGATGGCCAGCGGCGTGGCCCACGATTTGAACAATGTCCTGTCCGGGATCGTCAGCTATCCGGATTTACTTCTCCTGGATCTGCCCGAAGAGAGCCCTCTGCGCAGACCCCTGGAGACAATTCGCGCCACCGGCCACAAAGCCTCCGAGATCGTCCAGGATTTGCTGACCCTGGCCCGCAGGGGCGTCCAAAGCATGGAAGCGGTTTGCCTCAATGAGGTGGTGCAGGAGTATTTGAGCTCCCCAGAACATGTCGCGCTGCTCAAACGCCATCCCAAGGTGGTGGTGCAAACGACCCTGGCCGATGAACTGCTCCCCATCCTCGGCTCATCCATCCATTTGAAAAAAGCGCTGATGAATCTGGTGATCAATGCCACTGAGGCCCAACCCCAGGGCGGCACCATCGCCGTCAGCACCACCAATCGCCACCTGGAACCCCTGCCCCAGGGCCTGGAGCACATGGCGGCCGGCGACTACGCACTGTTGAAAATTTCCGATCAAGGCACCGGTATCGCCGAAGAAGATTTGAAACGCATCTTCGAACCCTTTTTCACCCGCAAGGTGATGGGCCGCAGCGGTACCGGGCTGGGCATGTCCGTGGTCTGGGGCACGGTCCAAGATCACCATGGCGCCATCATCGTTCACAGCAAGGAGCACCAAGGGACCACCATGGAGCTCTATTTCCCGGTCACCCGACAGGTGCGCCGCGAAAAGGAGCAAGAACCCGCGACGCAAGCGCTCATGGGCAGCGGCCAAACCATTCTGGTGGTGGATGACGTGAGCGAACAGCGGGAAATCGCGGCCGACATTCTCCGGCGTCTCGGATACCGTACGGTGACCGCGCCCTCGGGTGAAGCAGCCATCGCCTATCTGAAGCAGCAATCCGACGGTGCCGTCGACGCCGTGGTGTTGGACATGATCATGGATCCAGGCATGGACGGCCTGGACACCTATCGCCAGATCCGGGAATGGGACGCGACGATCAAAGCCACGATCGCCAGCGGTTATGCGGAAACCGAACGAGTCAAAGCGGCCCTGCGGCTGGGGGTCGGCGCTTACATCAAGAAGCCCTACATGCTCAAGGAGATCGGTCTGGCCCTCAAGCAACTCCTGGCCGATGGCGGGGCAAACCCCTCGGTGCGATGATTGGGTTGAAAGTACACCGGCATTTGGTATAAATCGAGTTCATCCTTTTAAAAAGCGGGAGGCAGGCAATATGATTACGGCCAAAGAGATCATGACCACCGAGGTGATTACCCTGACGCCGGAAACCGATATCGTCCAGGCGGCCAAAGTACTGCTCGACAACGGGATCAACGGTGCGCCGGTGGTCGATCCCGAGGGGCGGGTGCTGGGCATTCTGTGTCAAAGCGACCTTGTGGTGCAACAAATGCGGCTGCCCGTGCCCACTATCTTCACCTTGCTCGATGGATACGTTTCGCTCACCTCCTCTAAACAGATAGAAAAGCAGGTGCGCAAAATCGCGGCCCTCACCGTAGCCGAAGCCATGACCCCCAACCCGGTCAGTGTCCAATCGGACGCGCGCCTGGAAACCATCGCCGGCCTGATGGTGGAGAGCCATTTTCACACCCTGCCGGTGGTGGACCATGGGCGCCTGGTGGGTATCATCGGCAAGGAGGATGTGCTGAAAACCTTGCTCTACTCCCCGGAAGGGCACTAGAAGTGGTTTTGAAGAGTGACCCAACATGAAACCGTACACATGCACCGAATACCGCCAGGAGATGGTCTTGCTCGGCCTGCGACGCCGGCTGGCGGACCCGGCGTTGAGCCATAAGGAAAAAAAGGATCTCGAAGCGCAAATCCGCAAGCTGGAAGTGGAAATGGGCATGAACTAGTGTCCATCCATAGCTGATGGGTCAACCCGCCAACAGAGCCAGCAGGTCATGGGGATGATCGATGATGTGCAGGGCACCGGCCTTCTGAAGCTCTTGTACCGACCTGAACCCCCAGCCCGCGCCCACGGCCGCCATGCCGGCGCGCCGGGCGGTTTGCATATCCACGGCGCTGTCGCCCAGAAAGAGGCAGGCCGCCGGCGCGGCCCCCATGGCCTGGGCCGCGGCCAGGGCCTGTACGGGATCGGGTTTCTTGGCGATGCCCTCCTGTTGCCCCAACACCCGGCGAAAAGGAACGCTTTTGAAGTAGTAATCGATCATCTGGCCGGCAAATTGATGGGGTTTGTTGGTGACCACGGACAGGGCCGTGCCCTGGCGCGTCAAATCATCCAGCAAGGTGACAATGCCGTCATAGGGACGCGTGCGGTGGTGCCAGTTTTGGTTGTAATCGTCGAGCAGCGCGGTCAGGCAGCTCTTGATCGATTGGGGCGAGCGTTCCGCGGGCGGCAAGGCCCGCGTCATCAGGAGCGCCGAGCCGTCGCCGATGAACCAGCGGTAGGCATCGTGGGGGTGGGTGGGAAACCCGCGTGCGGCCAGCACCCGGTTGACCGAGGCCGCCAGGTCGTCCAGGGTGTCGAGCAGTGTGCCGTCCATATCGAAAATCACGGCCGTGTAGGTCATGAGGCCCCCTTGCAGAGCGATTTGATTCCACATTCCCTATACCGCGTCCGTCGAGCGGGGGCAAGCCGGGGAAGAGGGCGGACCATTTCCAGTGTTGACAAGGACGCCGGGGAGCAGGTTATTATCGGCCCGCCGACGCAAATGCGAAAAGTGCGCGTTGGGCGTGGAATCGAAAGGGAGCGCCGCATGCCGATGCCATGGTGGAAACACCGCCTCATCGGGTCCATGGCACTGCTGGTGGGACTGGCGACAGCCCACTTTGCCGTGGCCGACGAGTGCCTCAGCCCTTCACCCTCCATACGGGCGGGCAAGGACCCGTATGCCGCCATCGCTCCCCGGGAGCTCACCCCGGCCGAGCGCGAGGGGCTGACGCGGCTGTTCAAATCCCTGGCCGGCGACTGGCAGGGCACGGCCGACACCTTTTTCTGCCGCAGCACGGCCGATCCGGCCGATAAGGAGCGCGAGCACAACACGGTGCGGGCCAAGGTGGAAGTGGACTACAACAACAACTTGGCCCTGCGGGCCGATCTCTTCTCTCCCCAGAGAAGATCCGCTTCCCAGGAGACGCTGCGGTTCTACCTGAACAACCGCCGGTTGCGCATCGACCATGATACCGGCGCGGGCGATGTGGAGTTGCAGACGGTGACCGATCAGGGCCTGACCTTTTTCTACCGCCGGGTAGCACCGTTAGGCGCTTTCGGGGGGTCGGCGCGCAGAGAGTATTTTGTCACCCTGCAAGCCGCGGGCAAAGGTTTCAGCATTGAACAGATAATCTACGTCCAGGGCAAATTGAGCTCGGGCTACACGTGGCGTTTCGAACGCTGAGGCGGAAGAATATGGAAGTATTGATCGAGGACCAGGAGGCGCGGGTGATCGGCTGTCTGATCGAAAAGCAACTGGCCACGCCCGAATACTACCCTCTCTCCTTGAATGCGCTGACCAACGCGTGCAATCAGAAGAGCAACCGCGATCCGGTGGTGGCCTGGGACGAAACGACCGTGGAGGCGATCGCCGACGGCTTGATCCAAAAGAATCTGGTCCACAAAAGCATGGTAGGACGGGTTCCCAAGTACGAGGAGCTGTTCGTCGGTAAGCACAACCTGGTGCCGGGCGAAGCGGCCATCGTGTGCGAGCTGCTGCTGCGCGGCGCCCAGACCTCCGGCGAGCTGCGCGGCCGGACGGCGCGGCTGTGTCATTTTGCAAGCCTCGAAGAGGTGCTGGAAACCTTGAACAACCTGGAATCATGGGGCATGGCCCAGCGCCAGGCGCGGCTGCCGGGCCACAAGGAGTCGCGCTACGCCCATCTGCTGTGCGGGCCGTTATCCGCCACGCCAGAAGCGCCACCCCGGTCCGACCGCCCAACGGCCCCGGCCGAAGCCTCCCGCTTAGAGGCGCTCGAAGAAGGGGTCCAAGCGCTCAAGGCCGAAGTGCAGGCGCTCAGGAACGACCTGGAAACCTTCAAAAAGCAATTCTCCTGAAGAAGAGGTTCCATACACCGTTGACAACTTATTTCGATAGATTACTACATTCGGGCATGCGTGCGCTGGTGCTTGCGCTTCTGCTTCTCATTCCGCTCGGCGCCGGCCCGGGCGTGGCCCAGCCGGGAACGGAGCGCCGGACGGTGGTCGACCCCACCGGCCGCACAGTGCAAGTGCCGGCCGCCCCCTTGCGGGTGGTGGCCCTGGCCCCCTCGGTCACCGAAATTGTCTATGCCCTCCAACAGGAGAACCGCCTGGTGGGCGTCACCCGTTACAGCAACTATCCTCCGGCCGCCGAGCGTTTGCCGACAGTAGGGTCTTACATCCAACTGGATGTGGAGCGCATCGTGGCTTTGCGGCCCGACCTGTGCATCGCAGTTAAAGACGGCAACCCCATCGCCCAGGTCGAGCAACTCCAGGCCATGGGTTTGCCGGTGTTCGCCGTCCATCCTTTCGATCTGGAAACCGTCATGCAGAGCGTGCTGGCCATGGGCGGGCTGTTAGGGGCCGAGCCCCAGGCCCAAAAGGTGGTGGCCGATATGCGCCAGCGCATCCAGCGGGTCCAGGCGCGTGTCGCCCTGGCTGACCACCACCCGCGGCTCTTTTTCCAAATCGGTGTTTCACCCATCGTATCGGTGGGTAGCGACACCTTCATTCACACCTTGATCACCCTGGCCGGCGGCACCAACGTGGCCTCTGGCACCACGCCCTACCCGCGCTACTCGCGCGAGCAGGTGATCGGCCTGGCACCCGAGGTGATCGTCATCTCCGCCATGGAGCGGGCCACGCTCTTCGAACAGGTCAAGGCTGAATGGATGCAGTGGCCGGCCATTCCGGCCGTGAAAAACCAGGCGGTCTTCATCGCGCCCAACGACCTTTTCGACCGGCCTTCGCCCCGACTGGTGGAGGCCCTGGAGATCCTGGCGGCCTTCGTCCACCCCGAGCTTTTCAAGGAGCGGCCATGACCTCCGCGGACGCGTCCCACCTGACCCGACGGCTGATCGCCGTGGTCGCGGTCCTCTTTGTGGTCTTGCTGGCCGCCGCCTATGTGGGCCTGGCGGCCGGGTCCACCGGCGCCGGACTGGGGGACGTCCTGCGCAGCCTGAAGGGCGGCGAAGAGGTCCGCCTGCTCCACGATATCATCTGGCGCTTGCGTTTGCCGCGCGTGATGCTGGCCGCGCTCCTTGGCGCCACCTTAAGCCTGGGCGGCATGGTGTTTCAAGCCCTGCTGCGCAACCCCCTGGCCGAGCCGTACATCCTGGGCGTATCGGGCGGAGCGGCCATTGGCGCCATCGTAGGAATTTTGCTCGGCCTGGCCCGCTTTCCCGGCGTATGGCTCACCGCCTTTGTCGGCAGCCTGGCCACCCTGGGGGTGCTTTTTCTCATGGCCGCGGGCCGGTCGTTTGCCCGTTCCAACACGCTCCTGCTCTCGGGCGTGATGGTCAACGCCTTTTGCGCGGCCGTGATCATGTTCCTGATCTCCATGGCCCAGGACAACCGTCTGCACGACATCATCTTCTGGCTGATGGGCGATCTGGCCGCCGCCACCACCGATAAAGTGACGGCCCTGGCCGCCACTGTGCTACCCTGCTTTGCGATCATCTTCTTCCGCTCCAACAGCATGAATCTCATGGCCCTGGGCAGCGACCTGGCCCACAGCATGGGGGTCCACATCCAGCGCACCACCGTGCTGTTGCTGGTCATCACCTCGCTGATGGTCAGCGCCACGGTGAGCTACTGTGGGCTGGTGGGCTTCGTTGGCCTGGTGATGCCCCACATGCTGCGTCTGGCCTTGGGGCCCGACCATCGCGTGTTGGCGCCGGCCTGCATCCTGGGAGGCGCCGCCTTCATGGTGGTGTGCGACGTGCTGGCCCGGACCTTGCCCAGCCAGGGCGAAATGCCTGTGGGGGTGGTCTCGGCCATGATCGGCGCACCGTTGTTTATCTATTTATTAAGGAAAGCGGGTTAGGTGGCCGGATGAATGCTGCCGT
>JBAQGR010000226.1:0-11725 GCA_049287895.1 Desulfatitalea sp. | reverse complement strand
GTCGGGAAGTATCAGCTTGACTCTATCCAAAAAGGTGCTCTCCTTTTTGGCGCCAAGCCGGATGGGTTGATCGGTCATTTCGTGTTCTCCTCCTTATTGCTTAAAGGGTATTCAAATGAACGGTTGTCCAATTCCAAGCGTATCGATCCAAACAAATAGGTAGCACTCAATGTGCCAACGGCGCGGAATGATTTTCAGTGGCAGCGGTTATGTTTTAAGTAAAGGAATTCTGATGGACTCGTAAAAAGTGTCTCGGTGCCTGTTAACGTCATTCCCGCGCAGGCGGGAATCCAGTCCTTCAAAGTGTTTCTGGACTCCCGCCGACGCGGGAGTGACGGCTCGGGGACTTTTCACAATGTTGTCAATTCTATCTGATTAGATGGGCAAGGCGGACAAGCGCCATGGGCGCCAACAGTGCATCCTGCACGATTAACTTCGCCGGCCGCGGCCGTCGGCCCCCGGCACCGCGATTCCGTGCGCCTTAATTTTACGGTAGAGCGTTGCGGCATCGATATCGAGTTCTTGGGCCGTCTTTTTGCGATTGCCCTTATAAAAACGCAATGTTTCGGAAATGAAATGCTTTTCCATGGCATGCAGATTCATCGATCCGCGCCGATGGCCGACCGCAGCCCCATCGGGTCGCAATTCAGGCGGCAGATGGTGCCATTCGATAAGCCCGCCCCGGCAAAGCACGAAGGCCTGTTCGATGATGTTCTCCAATTCGCGCACATTGCCGGGAAAATCGTAGGCCATCAGCCGGGCTGCCACTTCGACGGAGACGCCGGCGATATCCTTGCCCTGCAAACGATTGAACTTGCCCACCAGGTGGTCAATCAACAAGGGAATATCTTCGCGCCTCTCCTTGAGCGGGGGCAGAACCATATGAATGACGCGGATGCGGTAATAGAGATCTTCGCGGAATTGGCCGACGCGCACCAGCTCGGCCAGCTCCTTGTTGGTGGCGGCCAGCACGCGGATATCCACTGGTTTGGGCTGCACGGCACCCAGCGGCTCGACGATGTGATCCTGCAGCACCCGCAATAGCCGTATCTGCATGGCCGGAGAGATATCGCCGATCTCATCCAGGAAGATGGTCCCGCCGTCGGCCAACTCGAAACGGCCCGCCTTGTCCCGTTTGGCATCGGTGAAGGCGCCGGCTTTGTGGCCGAACAGTTCGCTCTCCAGCAAGGCATCGGGCAGCGCGGCGCAATTGACGGCTACAAACCGCCGTCGGCGCCGGGGCGACAGATTGTGAATGGCCCTGGCGAACAGCTCCTTGCCCGTGCCGCTGGGGCCTTCGATCAACACCGTACTGCTGCTTTCGGCGATCTGGGGCAACACCTTGAACAACTGCATCATGGCGCTGCTGCGGCCGACAATGTCTTCGAAGGTGTAGCGGTGCTCCAACTCTTTCTGCAACTGCTCGACCTGGCTTAAATCCTGGAAGGACTCGACACCACCGATCACCGTTCCCTGGTCATCCTTCAAAATGGCCGTAGAGATGCGGATCGGCACCCGCTGGCCCTGGTTGTTGATAATTTGTGCGGTGGCATTGACTACCGGCTGGCCCGTTTGGAAGGTGCGCCGCAAGGCGCACGCCTTTTCGCATATGCTGGCGTGAAAAATATCGCAACAGGATTTGCCGAGAGCCTCTTGCCGAGAGATGCCCGTGATGCGCTCGGCGGCCCGGTTGAAGGCCGTGATGCGCCAGTCCGGCGCCACTGTAAAAACTCCCTCGTTTACCGAATCCAGGATGACATCCCAGTGCCGGTTGGACCTCTCGTGATCCATAGCGTTGACCGCCCCTCCTATTCGTGCTATTTGCGATGCTGAATATGGCCTTTCATTGCGCATTGCACGTATATAGTCAATAGGGGCTGAAGGTCTTCCTTGGCATATCCATTGCTACCACATTGCCAGGATCGATCCTGCAACGATTCCAGAACAAAACGATCCTAATAAGGAGTCAGACAATGACACGAATTGCATTGCCCGAAGTGGATCGAGCCCAGGTCACAATCCTGGTGGATAACTACACGGACCTGCTGTTGACCGACACGGAGCAGGTCAAGCGTATGCGCGTACTCCCGCCCAACGCGCCCATGGCCGAGCACGGCCTGGCCTACCTGGTTACGGTCCAGGCCGGCGACGCCCGGCACACCATTTTGATCGACGCCGGCATTTCTGGCCAATGTCTGAGCCACAACGCCGCCCTGATGCCCATCAGCCTGGCGGTTCAATTCGGGGTCGTCAAGCACGCCATCGCCGACGTGGAGAGCGTCGTTCTGAGCCACGGCCATTTCGACCACTTCAGCGGCCTGCCCCATTTCCTGAAACAACTCGGCCAGCAGATGCCTTTGGTGGTTCACCCGGGCGCCTTTGTGGAACGCAGAATCAAGCTCGGGCCGGAGTTTTATGTCGACATGCCCCTTCTGCGCGAAGAAGATCTGGCCGCCGCGGGCGCCGTGGTGGATAAACGCGCCGCGCCCTCCGCCGTGGCCGGCGGCTTCATTGCGGTGGCCGGAACCGTGGAACGCACCACCGCCTTCGAGACCGGCTCACCCGGCTTGGAAGCCAAGCGCAACGGCCAATGGGCGGCAGACAGCTTCGAAGATGACCAGGCCATCGCCTTCCGCGTGAAAGACCAGGGCCTGGTGGTATTGGGCGCCTGTTCGCATGCCGGTATCGTCAACACGGTCCGGCATCTTGCCAAGGTGACCGGCACGGAGCAAATTCATGCCGTCCTGGGTGGCTTTCATTTGAGCGGCGCCAGCGAAGGGTTGATCGAGCCCACAGTGCGGGCCATGCAGGAGATCCACCCAACCCTGATCGTGCCCACCCACTGCACGGGGTGGAAGGCCATCAACCGCTTCGAGCAGGCCATGCCGGAGCAGTTCGTGCTCAACACCGTGGGAACGACCTATCTGTTCGGAAAATAGTGTTTTGCTTTTCGTAACAGGCCTTAAGCCGGCAATGGATCAACGGGCCGGCGCATCCCCGGGCCGCTGATAAGAAATACGGTAGATCATGCCGTTCTGATCGTCCGAGACCAGCAGGCTGCCGTCGGCCATCTGCTCCACATCCACGGGCCGGCCCCAGGCACTTTCGCCCGCCAGCCACCCCTGGGCAAACGGTTCATACGAGACCACCCGATCCTCGCGCAGACGCGCCAAGGTCACGCGGTAACCAACCTTGCGGCTGCTGTTCCAGGAGCCGTGCTCGGCGATGAAGATTTGCTCCCGGTAGGATTCCGGGAACATGCGGCCGGTATAAAAACGCATGCCCAGGGCGGCCACATGCGCTCCCAGGGCAACGGCCGGGGCTGTAAATTGGCTGCACGACCGAGCACTGCCGAACTGGGGATCGGACAGCGTGCCGCCGTGGCAATAAGGAAATCCGAAATGCTGGCCAGGCATGCTGGCACGGTTCAGTTCGTCCGGCGGCTGATCGTCGCCCATCCCATCGCGGCCGTTGTCGGTAAACCACAACGCACCTGTGCGTGGATGCCAATCAAAACCCACTGTGTTGCGCACCCCGTGGGCATAGATCTCGAACCCGCTGCCGTCGCGGTTAATCCGCGTAATCGAAGCAAAGACTGGTTCGTTGCTCAAACAGACATTGCAGGGAGCGCCCACCGGCACGTAGAGCTTGCCGTCAGGGCCAAAGCGGATGAATTTCCAGCCATGCTGTGGGTCCTTGGGATATTGATCGTACACCACTTCGGGCGGCCCCGGGTTGTTCAGACGCGATTCGATCTGACGAAAACGCAGGATGCGGCCCACTTCGGCCACGTAAAGATCACCGTCCCAAAAGGCCACACCGTTGGGCAGATTTAAGCGGTCGGCGATGGTGACCACACGATCGGCCCTCAAATCGCCATCCTGATCCACAACGGCATAGACTCGCCCCATCTGGCGCGTACCCACGAACAGAACCCCCGAAGGGGTCATGGCCATGGAGCGGGCTCCGGGCACATTGTCGGCATACAGGCCGATTTTGAATCCCGGCGGCATCCGGATGGTGGTCAGCATCGCCTTCTCTCTGATGCCGGCCGCCGGCGTCCGGGGACAAAGGGTCGCCAGCAAAAGCCCGGTAACGATGCATAGCAAGCGCAACGTGGATCTCTTCATGGCGTGTGCCTCCGGTTCGTTCCTTGCCCTTGAGGGTCCGAATGAGGCAGCATAATAGCTGCCGCCGTGGATGTCAAAGGAACGCAAATTCTTTGCGCTTGTTTTTCCCTTCGATAGGAGTAAATAGGGACCCTCATGACCCCCCACGACGAGCAGACGATTCTCCGTTGGACCGCCGGGCAAAAAACGCCGGCTACGATCCTCATATCCCGCGGGGCGGGGGAGGCCGACGCGCGCCTGGTTCAATTTTGTGACCGGTTCAAAGCCCTGTCGGCCCAGGTGCGTCTGCGCTCCGCTTCGGATGAAGCATTCCGGGCGCCGGCGCTGATCATCGGACGCCATCAAAATATCGCTTATCAGGCCGTGCCCGAAGGCAAAGAGCTATCGCCCTTTCTCAAGGCCGTGGGCGCGGCGGACGACGCCTCGGAGCCCTCTCCGCGGCGGACGGCACCATCGCCCCGCATCGAACTGCCGGCCGATCTTACCTTATTCATCACCCTGCAATGCCCCCACTGCCCAGGGGCCGTGGAGCAGTTGACGGCCCTGGCCGATGCCACCCGGCAATTGCGTTTAACCATCGTGGATGGCGAGCTGTTCGCGGCCCAGGCCGCGGCGCACGGCATCCGGTCGGTACCCACGCTGATCCTGGACGACCACCTGCGGTGGTCCGGCCCCATCAATCTGGCGGAGGTCATCGACCAGTGCGTCCGGCGCGATCCGGCCCTACTCTCCGCCGCCTCCCTGCGTCAGATCATCGAAACCGGCGAGGCCGAGCGCCTGGCCGCCATGATGGCCGAGCGCGGCCAGATCTTCCCGGCGTTGGTGGACCTGCTGGTCCATGAGCGCTGGTCGGTACGCCTGGGGGCCATGGTGACTGTGGAGTACCTCGCCGATGCGTCGGCCGACCTGGCCGATGGCTTCATTGCCCCCTTGTGGGAACGATTCGCGGGCCTGGCCGAACCGGTGCAGGTCGATGTGGTGCAAGTGCTGGCGCAACTCAAGAATGATACGGTCAAACAATATCTCGAAAAGATTGCATCGGCCGACTTCTCCCCATCGGCCCGGCAAGCCGCCGCCGAGGAGCTTGCGAGCTGGTAAATACAGCGCTCGCCTTTTTGCTGATATCAACAATTGACTATCTAAGTTATTTCAGCTATATTGAGTACAGAATGGGTAGTACCGCAACCCGATTTATTTGTTTGACTTTACCGATCAATTCAATAGATGTTTCAGCATTGATAGTATCGTACGATTTCTTCGTTCCAGATCTTGCGCCAAATAGCGGTTGCTGCTTGCGGTGAGCCCAACACAATAAGGGGTTAGATGTTATTCCCCGTCTATATCAGGAAGAGATTGCCACAACCCTTATGAAATGGTTGGACAATTTAAATTGTTGCCCAATGGATCGACCGCTGTATTTTAACCAGGTTGCTTAGAGAGGTCGCCCATGGAAATGGTTCTTGAAGATATCAAATGCATACCCGGTGTATCCGGTGTTTTCTGTTTCAACCCCCTCAGCGGGATTCTCGCCCACAAATCAAGTCCGGGGCTAAGTGGAGAAACGCTTTCGGCCGTAGGTCGAACGCTGGTGAAGATCTACTCCGGGGGGACGGGAGCCTTTCCCGACATTGAACAGATCAGCCTGCAATACGAGGAATCCAGAATCTTGATTACCCAGGTAACCGAAACCCTCTACCTGGTTATCATTCACGAACAGAGCCTCAACCCAAATCTTCTGAACATGACCCTGACCCAGGCCCTCAAAAATCTAAAAAAGCAATTCAATTTCTCGCCTGATCGTTCCGGTGCTGATGCCGTTTCGCAAAACGCGCCCGTGAACGCCGCCGCAGCGCCAATCAATAAAGATAGGCTTACTTCCAAACCTGTGACCCAGTTTCTTGCGGTCCTGGAAACTTCGTTGAATAAGGTCATGGGCCCCATGGGCTCGGTTGTCTTCGCGGACACGCATCAGGCATGGCTCGATGGCGCCGATGATCCGAACCGGGTTTCCATTGAAAAGCTGATTCGCATGCTGTTCGCCGAGATCGGCGACCCGGAAAAGATAAACACCTTCAAAAAATTGATCGCCCCCCATTTGAAATCGAACTAAGGGAGCCGCAAATGGCCGCTGTGCTTGATTTCGAAAAAGTTTCTACAATAGACGGCGTCAAGAGTTTTTATCTCGTGAAACAAGATGGGGCGGTGCTCGCCAGCCAGGGCGACAGCGCCGACAGCGTCTGCGCCTGCATCGTTTTATCAGGATTGAACGGCGATGCAATCCGTTCGCTCCTTGGATACTCCAAATTCAATTATTTGATTTTTACGCGGCAATGCCAAGAGAACGTTATTGTCTTTCCCTTAAGCAACTGCTTTCTGGCTGTGATGAAGGAGGCGAATGCCCCAACGCCCATCCTGATCCAAAAGGTCAATGAATTCCTCCAGACGATCAAAAGCAAGCCCAACACTGGGCAGAACCTTTAAGGAGATGCCATGACCCCATTGAACCACTCCCTGAAAATCCCTGTTGCGTTCCTTGCAACAGCCCTTGCGGTGATACTGTTCTGCAGCCCGGCATGGGCGGATCCCACCGCGGACTTTGAGAACAAAGTCAAAGAGTGGGCCATGGAATGCCGAACGGAAGTCATCACCCAATTCGAGCTGATCGTATCCAGCGGCAGGCTTTCCATAGGGCAGATGTTCGACACGTTCTATATCCCCATTCCCAACACGACACCTCAGAAATTCCGGACTCAGTATGATTCCCTCAGTGATGATGCCATCCAACAGATCCTGGACAAGTATCTGGCCAAGGATCCCAAAATATTCTTTGTGGTCGCGGTGGACCGCAATGGCTACCTGCCCACCCACAACTCCAATTCCCGCGACCGGGGAAAGCGGCTCTTCAATGATCGCACCGGATTGGCCGCCGCCCACAACACCGAACCTGTCCTGATTCAAAAATATTTCAGAGACACGGGCGAAACGATTTACGACCTCTCCGTTCCGATCTTCATTCATAAAAAGCATTGGGGTGCCATCCGGTTCGGCTATAAGCCATAGAAGCGGTTTCGAAACTACTTCTAAGAACAATCCATTCCATTGACCACTTCACGAGGGAGAAAGCGCCATGATCAAATTCATTTCTGAACGAATCGCAGTAAAGGTTACGCTTTATGTCAACCTTGTGCTATTTGTCGTCCTTGCGGCTGGAGCGGCTTATATAATCCACCAGCAAAGCGCCGCCCTGGAATCCCAGCTCCTGGAACGGGGCAAAATCGAATCGATCGTGGGCGCAAAAATGACCGCGACTATACTTGAAGAAGCCATCGACAACGGGGTGTTCTCCGTTAAAGAGGCCTTCGATACCGAATATGAAACCATTCCAGGTTTTAATCCTCCCAAGTTTCATACCAAATATGATTCTTACCTGGACAAATCCCTTCTGGGCATCGAGGACGAATTTCTTAAGGATGAGAGCGTCGTCTTTGCGGTGGCGGTAGATACCAACGGGTATTTGCCCACCCATAACACCCGCTATAGCGCCCCGCCCACCGGTGACACGGAAAGAGATCTGACCCTCAACCGCACCAAGCGAATCTTCAGTGACCCGGTGGGAATCACCGCAGCTAAAAACACGACCCCTGGATTTCTGCAGATATATCGCCGCGACACCGGGGAAACCATGTGGGACATTTCCACGCCGATTCACGTCAAAGGCAAACACTGGGGCGGCTTCCGAATCGGTTACTCTCTTAACAAAATAATTGCCGCAAAAAACCGCACGATGTTCTCACTCATTTTCATTATGGCCATCATCCTGATTGTTTCATTCCTGGCGGTGTTCGTCGCTGTCCAAAAGTCGCTTTTGCCCATCACGGATCTCACCAAGATGTCAGCGCTTCTGGCCGATGGCGACATCAATCAAAAAATCAAAGTCAAGACCCATGATGAAATCGGTAAGCTCGCCGACGTGCTGGAACGACTCCGCTTCAGTCTTAAAGCGGCCATGGAAAAGCTTTCACGCAAACCCAAATAGTGTTTTGCCTGCCTGACGTCTTCCCCCCTTTCTTGGGGGGGAAGACGCTGCAAGAAATCGCGCATACGCTTTCCCCGCATTTTGAACGGCGGCACTCAATCCGGGGTTGAATCCTCCTCGGCGACCTCGATCATCTTCGAAGGCAACTCCTTACCCGCCTTGACCCCAAGATCCTTGAGCTCCTGGCTGCGCCGGACCAGATTGCCTTTGCCGGCCGTCAGCCGATCGTGGGCCGTCCGGTATGCCTCGCGGGCCTTGTCCAGCTGCCGGCCCACCTCTTCGAGCGCCTCCACGAATCCCACAAACTTGTCGTACAGGCCGCCGGCCTTTTTGGCGATCTCCTGGGCATTGCGGTTCTGGTATTCATGACGCCAGATGTTTTGAATGGTGCGCAGGGTGACCAGCAAAGTGGAGGGGCTGACCACCACGATATTCTTGTCGAACGCTTCGGCGAACAAGACGCCGTCTTTTTCCACGGCGGCCAGGAAGGCCGCTTCGATGGGCACGAACATGAGAATGAAATCGAGGGTGCGCACTCCTTCCAAATTTTCGTAGCTTTTGGCCGCCAGTCCGCGGATGTGGGTGCGCATGGATTCGATGTGGGCCGTCAGATGCCGCTCCTTCTCTTCGGACGCCTCGGCGCTGAAAAAAGCTTCGTAGTCTTTCAAGGAGACCTTGGCATCGATGATCACATCCTTGCCCTCGGGCAGCCGCACGACGGCATCGGGCTGATAGCGCCTGCCCTCGGGACCGCGCAGGCTAACCTGCACCTCGTACTCCCGGCCCTTCTGAAGCCCGGAGGCCTCCAGCACGCGCTCCAGAATCACTTCGCCCCAATTGCCGCGCGCCTTGCTGTCGCCCTTCAAGGCCCGCGTCAGATTGACGGCCTCTTTGCTGATGCGCTGGTTGAGCTCTTTGAGATGGTTGATTTCGGCATGCAGGGCGGTGCGGTCACGGCTCTCCTTGTCATACACATCTTCGACCCGCCGTTTGAAATCACCGATCTGCTCACGCAGCGGGCTGATGAGTTGATCCACGGCGGCGCGGTTCTGATCGGCGAATTTACTGCTCTTCTCCTCGAAGATGCGCTGGGCCAGGTTCTGAAATTCGTTCTTGAGCTGTTCACGGGCGTCGTTGAGCAGGGCGATCTTTTCGGTCGTCTGCTTGCGTTCCTCGTCCAGCACAGTGCTCAATTCGGCCATTTGACTCTTGAGCTGGGACAGCTGCTGCTGAAGGATGGCCACCTGTTCCTCTTTTTGGGCTTTCTCCACCTCCAGCGCTTGAAGCCGCACACCCTTTTCCACGGCCTGGGCCAGGGATGACGACTCCCGGCGCAGATCGTTCTGGAGTCGGTCGCACTGGGTCTTGAGCGCGACCATCTCCTTTTCCATCAAGGGAATGCGTTGCACCTGGGTATCCAGCGAGGCGTTTGCCGCCTTGAGTTCTTCCCCCCGCTGTTGATTCCTGCGCGCCTCTTCGGTCCACTGCGCCATCCGGGCATTCAACCGCTCCAGCGTCTCCTGATGGGCGCGCAGTTTTTCCTGCAAAACGCTCTGTTCGGTGTGGGCCGCGGCCAACAATTGCTCATAGCGATGGGTGATACGGTTGCGGACCAGCCAGCCGGCCACCACCGCACCGACGAGCAATCCCGCCACGCCAAAAATAAAAAAATAAAAGGTATCCAAAGGTAGGGTCGCCACGGTTCACTCTGATCCTTGTGGAAGTGAGATTGCGCTTACCCTATCCAGTTACACAAAACTAATCAATGTGGAAATCAGCTCAAAGGGTACCGGCCGGGGCAATAGAGAAAACCAGCGGGAATGCACGCCTTGATCACCCCGCGGCAGGGAATGCCCCCGGGATCCGAAGTGCCCTCCATGACCGCGAAGCTGGCGTTAGCGGTTGTATGGGATGCAAGCGCCACACTTGGCCGATTGCGGCGCACTCGAACAGGCTGTTAAACTTTCGCTCTCTTTTTACCTTAATATGCCCCATACCTATTGACAAAAAAAAGGCCTCTATATAATGTGAGCCCTTGGTTTTGCGTCATCCTGAAAGATAATCGTAACAAACTGTAATTATTATTCATTAAACCAGACGTTGGCCGCACCGCGCAAACGGACTGACCGTGGCGATCAAAACTGAAATGAGCATCTCGCCTAACCTGAATCATATGATTGGCGACCCGCCTATCCTGCGGTCGGCGCGTGGTCCTATGCCTCCTTGGCCCAACCCCCTGTTCGCCCAACCACCCGCTAACAAATCGATCGACGATCGATCCACATACAACTTAATCAACTCAAGGAAAGGAGGGCTGACGAACCCGAGTCGAATTTTCGCGAAACGGTCACCACGATATCGAACTGATTTTGGGCAGTGAGTTCATTGCCAGATAGAAACTTCTAACCGGTTTAGAAACAAGGAGGTAACTTTGGCTTTCGAATTTTACAAAGAAAGTTATGCCGGCAGCATCCACACGGTGACCCTTGGAAAAGGGAGCAAGGCTGTGGTGGTCGGCGGTGAGACCAGCTACCCATTCTACCTCTTCGAAGGCAAAATGCCCCATAAACCCAGAATCGCTATGGAAATATGGGACATGGCCCCCGAAGATTGGGCCGAATCGGTCATGACGCCCTTCAAGGATGTGGTCGCCGACCCGGCCGCCTGGGCCAAAAAATGCGTCAAAGAATATGGCGCCGAGATG
This sequence comes from Desulfatitalea sp., assembly GCA_049287895.1. Taxonomy (GTDB): domain Bacteria; phylum Desulfobacterota; class Desulfobacteria; order Desulfobacterales; family Desulfosarcinaceae; genus Desulfatitalea. The sequence goes on along the minus strand of JBAQGR010000226.1, from coordinate 855 downwards.
ATTGTGTTGCAGCTCAAGAGCACCGATCCCAACGGCAAGAACGCATCCCCCAAGGATGCCTCGGCCACGGTGAAAAAAGTGCTCGGCGCCATCGACGTGCCATTGATCATCTGGGGCTGCGCCAATGCCGCCAAGGACGAGACCACGCTCAAACAAATCTGCGAAGACCACCAGGGTGCCAATTTGATCCTCGGACCGGTGGAAGACAAAAACCACAAGGGCATCGGCGCAGCGGCCATGGCCTACGGCCACACCCTGATTTCCTCTTCGCCCATCGATGTCAACCTGGCCAAGCAGGTCAACATTCTGCTCGAGAACCTGGGCATGCCCATGGAAAAAGTCATCATTGATCCCACCACCGGCGGCCTGGGCTATGGCTTGGAATACTCCTACTCGGTCATGGAAAGGTTGCGCATGGCCGCCTTGGCCCAGGGCGACGACAAACTGCAGCAGCCCCTGATTAACAACCTGGGCAACGAGGTGTGGAAAAGCAAAGAAACCAAACAAACGGCCGAAGATGCCCCCACCCTGGGAGATCCTGAAAAACGCGGCATTCTCATGGAAGCCGTGGGCGCGGTGGCCTATCTGCTGGCCGGCAGCGATATTTTGATCATGCGCCATCCCGAAGCCATCCGTCTGGCCAAAGGCTACATCGACATGCTGGCCGACGGCGGCAGCGCCAAGAATCTTGCGGCCATCAAGAAAAATCTGAAAGCCAAACCGGTAGACCTGGCCGCCATTGCTCCCAAACCCGATCTGACCATTGTAGAAGAGAAGAAAGCCGCACCAGCGCCTGCTGCCAAGAAAGAGGCCCCCAAAGCCGCTCCGGCCGCCGCCAAACCGGCTGCACCCAAG